>NZ_JACOMP010000020.1:0-7574 GCF_014466085.1 Thermosynechococcus sp. OHK43 | reverse complement strand
ATTATCATTTGTGCGATCGCGCACAGCCAACTGACACTACACTGACACCATCTGCGAAGGGGAATGACCTTGACTGACGTGACTGACATCATTTCCATGACAACTGAACCCCGTTCCAATAGCCAACTCCTCGCCACAATTGAGGTTTCGGGGGCACACTCTCAACAGGTGTATAACCAAGTGGTCAACGATCTCCTTCGCCACACACAAGTGCCAGGATTTCGCAAGGGCAAAGCCCCCCGACAGCTTGTATTGCAGCAGCTTGGCAAAGAGCGTCTGCGCTATCTTGCCATGGAAAAACTGATTGAGGATGCTGTCAAAACCGCCGTCGAAAAGAACAATATCCCCTACCTAGGCAACCTCGAACTCGAAGGGGGCATTACAGAGCTACTGGATCAATTTCATCCCGGCGAAAACTTTTCTTTCAGCGTCACCTTTGATGTCGAACCAGAAGTTACGGTCACAGCCTATAAAGGGTTAACCATTGAGTACAGTCCCGTCACCTACAATCCCGCAACCGTCGAGAAGCTCTTGCAGCGGCACCAACGGGAGCACGCCACCCTCATTCCCGTAGAAGACCGGCCGGCTCAGTGGGGCGATGATGTCACCCTGAAACTAGTGACCAAAGATGAAAATGGGGAAGTGGTGAAGGAACTCTCAGCAGATGAATTGCCCCTGTCCCTCGATGAAGATCAACCCTTTTTGCTCAAAGAAATTCCTGCTGCTGTTGTCGGCATGAGTATTGGTGAAGCGAAAACGGTGTCTGTTACCCAGGCAGCAGAGGTTCCCAAACAGTTGACCGCTGAGATTGAACTCTTGGGAATTAAAGGCCCGGAACTGCCCCCCCTAGACGATGCCTTTGCCGCTGAGCACAGTGAATTTAGCACGATGGCAGAATTGCGGGCTTATTTAGAGCAAAATCACCAAGAGCGAGCTAAAAATCAAGACAAGCAAGCCAAAGAAGCTGCCCTCATTGATACCCTCATTGCTCAAAATCCCGTTGAATTGCCAAAAACCCTGATCCATAAAGAAGCGGCTGTGAAGGTGCGGACCACTTTGATGCAAATTCAGTCCCAAGGTGTTGATCTCAACAAGATCATGACCGAGGAACTCTACGAGAAAATGCGTCAAGAGGCAGAGCCGGCGGCGGCTAAGGAGGTCCACTCCCGTTTGCTGTTGAAGGCGATCGCTCGCCAAGAGGGTATTGAGCCCAGTCCCGAAGCAGTTGAGGAACGACTAAACCGCTACAAAGAGGTGGTGAGGAACCAAACGGCAAAGGATCTGGAACGACTCCGCGAATTGGCCCACGATGAAGTGCAGCAGGAGCAAGCCCTCAACTGGCTCCTAGAGCAAAATACATTTCAGCCGGCGCAGTCCGACACAGCCACTGAGCAGTCCCCAGCAAGCGCTGAAGCGCCAGAGGATACCCAGACGGAGGCCGTTGCCGCAAACCCATCCAAGCTGCAAAAACGATCTGGCAAAAAAGCAAGTTCTGCCCCATCCCAAGAATAGTTCGGCATAATGAAGGTGATGATCCCTACGGGGATAAACCGCTAGTTACAATCTAGTTACAATTAATTACAAACGAACCGTCATTTTAGGCAACTATGCTGCAATCGCGTTACGACCATCCCCTTAGTGCCATTCTGCGCTCTCCAGCGCTCAACCTGCCACCTACCCATGCCAATATTGTGCCGATGGTGGTTGAGCAGTCGGGGCGGGGTGAACGAGCCTTTGACATCTATTCGCGGCTCCTCCGCGAACGGATCATCTTCCTAGGTGGGGGTGCAGGCGATCGCCGGGGCATTGACGATGCGGTTGCTGACTCCGTTGTGGCACAGCTTCTATTTCTTGATGCCGAGGATCCGGAAAAAGACATTTACCTGTACATCAACTCACCGGGTGGCTCGGTCACAGCCGGCATGGCCATCTACGATACGATGAAGCACATTCGCCCTGATGTGTGTACCCTCTGCTTTGGCTTGGCGGCAAGCATGGGTGCCTTCTTACTGTCCGGCGGTACTCCTGGCAAACGGATGGCGCTGCCCAATGCTCGGATCATGATTCACCAGCCCCTCGGAGGTGCCCAGGGTCAGGCCGTGGATATTGAAATCCAAGCGCGGGAAATTCTCTACCACAAGCGCAAGCTCAACGAACTCTTGTCACAGCACACGGGGCAACCCATCGAGCGCATTGAAGCGGATACGGAGCGGGATTTCTTTATGTCCGCTGAAGAGGCAAAAGCCTATGGTCTGATTGATCAGGTGGTGACGCGGCAGACCCTCCCTAGCCACTAAGTACACCCTACGTGCACCCCTAGAGGTTCCCTATGGCCAAATATGACACCCACCTCAAGTGCTCCTTTTGTGGTAAGTCACAGGAACAGGTGCGCAAGCTTATCGCGGGCCCTGGGGTCTATATCTGTGATGAATGCGTAGAGCTGTGTAATGAAATCCTCGATGAGGAATTGGCCACCGTTCCCAATGTCGCCGCTCCCCGTCGAGAATCCACGCCGTCGCGATCGCCCCGCAGCACACCCCGTAGTCGCCCCCTCAGTCAGGTCCCCAAGCCTCGGCAAATCAAGGAATTTCTTGATAAGCATGTGGTCGGGCAGCACGAAGCCAAGAAAATCCTCGCGGTTGCAGTCTACAACCATTACAAGCGCCTGAGTCTTCTGGATAGCGATCAGCGGGGCGATGACAACGTCGAACTGCAAAAGTCCAATATCCTGCTCATTGGCCCGACGGGTTCCGGCAAGACTCTCTTGGCTCAGACGTTGGCGAAGCTCCTCGATGTTCCCTTTGCGGTTGCCGATGCCACCACCCTCACGGAAGCAGGTTATGTGGGGGAAGATGTGGAAAATATCCTGCTGCGGTTGCTGCAAAACGCCAATATGGATGTGGAGGAAGCACAGCGGGGGATTATCTACATTGACGAGATTGATAAAATTGCCCGCAAAAGTGAGAACCCCTCAATTACCCGTGATGTTTCGGGGGAAGGGGTACAGCAGGCGCTACTGAAGATACTGGAGGGGACGATCGCCAATGTGCCACCCCAGGGGGGGCGCAAGCATCCCTACCAAGACTGCATTCAAATCGACACGACGAATATCCTCTTTATCTGCGGCGGCGCCTTTGTGGGTTTAGAAAAGACCATTGAGCAGCGGGTGGGCAAAAAAGCGATGGGCTTTGTCCGTGATGGCGAGCTCCTTCCCAAGGAAAAACGCTCTGCGGATATTCTCAAGGAACTGGAGCCCCACGATCTGGTGAAGTACGGCATGATTCCAGAGTTCATTGGCCGTATTCCGGTGGTTGCTGTGCTAGAGCCGCTGGATGTGGCGGCCTTGGCAGAAATTCTCACCCAACCTCAAAACGCGCTCCTGAAGCAGTACCAAAAACTGATGCGCATGGACAGTGTGGAGTTGCGCTTTGAACCGGCTGCGGTGGAGGCGATCGCCCAAGAGGCCTACCGTCGCAAAACCGGTGCCCGTGCCCTGCGCGCCATTGTTGAAGAGATTATGCTGGATGTAATGTACGAACTGCCCTCCCGCAAAGATCTGCGGGAATGTACCATCACTCCCGAAATGGTGGAAAAACGCTCCACGGCTGAACTGCTCCTGCATCCTTCTTCGCTGCCGACACTATCGGCATAGGGTTATAGCTACGGAGGACTAGAAGAAAACGTGGCTATCGGGCATCAAGCTCAACTCAAGGGGAACCGCATGGGGATCCGTCTCTAGGGTAGCGCGAATCAAATGGGCAACGGTGGCCGGTCGCAGGAGTTTCTGGCGATCAATTTTGAGGCTGACAGTATCCCAAAAGGGGGTATCCACACCGCCAAAGTAGAACAGGCTAAAGCGAATGCCATAGCGCTTCAGTTCTTCGGCCATACACTTGCTAAAGCCCACTACCCCAAATTTTGCAGCACAGTAGGCCGACCCCATCGCCATTGAATGTTTACCGAGAATGCCGACAATGGTGCAGATGTGTCCCTGCTGCTGCGCTTTCATGAGTTCGGCAGCCTGTTGGGTGGTGTAAAAGCAACCCTTGAGGTTAAGGTCTAACATTTGATCTAGTTCAGCCGCAGTAATCTTTTGATAGGGCTTGAGGAGGCCAGCGCCCGCTGCGTTGATCAATACATCGAGTCGTCCCTGTTGACTGCGGATAGCTTGCATCAATGCGCTCACTTGCTCCGGTTGGGTGATGTCACAGGGCTGAATTTGTACCGTTACTGAGGAGGGAAGTTGCTCTGCCAAGGCCTGCAGGCGATCGCGCGAGCGTGCCGCTAAGACCAACGTGGCACCGGTTTCTTGGAGTTGCTCGACAACGGCTTGACCAATACCCCCTGTGGCACCCACCACTAACACCACACGATCTGCTAAGACACTCATTTTGTTACATTTCTTTATGTTTACCCTTTTATCCTAGCGTTTCTTGAATGCCCGAGAACCTGCCAATGGCTTAGGCGATCCAATTTAGAAAGACAAGCCTTTGTTCTGCGTATTAGGATTGAGCCGTTAGGCTTCTCGCCTAGGTGTGACGGAGTTGGGATGAATGACGCAACAACCACAACCCCCCTCTACCCTTCGGGTTGGTCAGTGGGGATGGAGAATGATTGGCTTGGCGGCCCTAGGGGCGATCGCGGTTGGCACGCGGACGTGGTGGTTTGTGCGCTATGAATTAGCTCCTGAAATCGCCCAACAACTGCAACAGCGCCTCAATCGGCCAGTGGAAATTGGTAGCGTCGAGTACGTCGGGCTGAATGTTGTGCGTTTTGGCGCCTCAGCGGTTCCCAGTTACACGCCAGAGAAGGGTAGCCCAGAATTGGACAATGCCCTAATCAACAGCATTGAGGTTGCCTTTAATCCATGGCAGCTCCTGACGGGTCAAAAGCTCGATATTGAGATTACCCTCCACCAACCCCAACTCACGGTGGTTCAGGATGCCCAAGGGCAGTGGTGGCGCACGGAAGTTAAGCTGCTAGAGGAGGAGCCGACCTTCTTTCAACTGAATCAAATCAGCGTGAAGGTGCGGGATGGCTCTGTGCTGGTTCAGCCCTTTCAGCGTCCTGCCTACCTGCTGCGTCGAATTCATGGGGGATTGACCCTGACGCCCGATCGCCAGCAGTTTGCCCTTGCTGGTCAACTGGCAGGACACCTGGCCGGCGGTGGCCAATGGCGATTGCAGGGGGACTGGAACCAATCCCAAGAAAGGGGACAACTGGATTTGCGCTTTAGGAAGATTCCCCTTGCGCTCGGTAATGAGATTCTGCCAAGGACCATTCGTGTCCAAGGGGGCCAACTGGCGGGGCAGTTGCGCGTTCGCCTTCCTCTGTCAGAAACACCCCAAGTCACGGGTCAAATTTGGTTGCGCGATGGTAGGCTGCGCACGGCCTTTGTGCCCCAGGATATCAAAGCAGTGCAGGCCCATGTGCAATTGCAGGGCAATCAGGCAAAGCTCCACTATTTGCGCGGGGCGATCGCTAACGTCCGCTGGCAGGCTGCAGGCACGGTTAGTCCTGAAAGGGGCTGGAATATCAATGCTCAAGTGTCGAGGTTTGACCTCATCCCCACCTTGAGGGCCTTGCAGATTACGCCGCCTGTTCCCCTCAAGGGTCAAGTAGAAGTTCCCACCTTCCGCCTGCAGGGGGATCTGGAGAATCCTAAAATCGTGGGTGAACTGCGCAGCCAAAGACCTCTCCAAGTGGATCAACTGCAACTGCAACAGGTGAGGCTGCCATTTATGGCCTCCCTTGAGGGGGGGGTTAGGCTGATGGATGTCCGCGCCCAGTTGGTGGATGGGGGTGAGGTACGGGCAACGGTAGGGATACAGCCCACAGGGGAGTTTCGCGGCCAAGCACAAGTGCAGCGGGTGAATCTGCAGGCGATCGCCCGCCGCTATGATGTGGTTCCCCCCATATCCCTAGGGGAGGGCTTTGCGCACTTGGATTTTCGTGGCAGTCTGCGTACCCCAGAGGCTTGGCAGGCCAATGCGGCCTTTCAACTACCGACTGCTCAGTATCCACTGCGGGGCACCGCTCGTCTGACGCAAACCCAACTGGTTGTTCCTGAGTTTCAAATGCAGTTTCTCGGCGGGAGTCTGCGGGGTCAAGTGCAAGCCGCTGCTGGTCGGTGGCAGTTACAGGCTCAGGTCGCAAATATTCCCCTGCGGCAGTTGAATCAAGATTTACAAGGTCGGCTCAGGGGGCAGGCGATCGCCCAAGGGCGAGTGGATCAACTGACGTTGCCAGCGATTCGCGCCAGTGCCAATCTCGAAGTCGATCAAACCCCCACAGGGGATCCCCTGATTGCGGCTGTGAACTGGGATGGCCAGCAATTGCAAGTCCAACAAGCCACCCTCGGTGCTATCCGCGCCCAAGGAACCATTGGCGTTGATTTGGCGGCTTTAAAACCTACTGACATTCAATTGGGCATCCAAGCCAGGAATCTCTCCCTGAGTAGGTTAAGTACCGTCTTGAAACCGAATCTCCCTGTTTCCCTCGTCCTTGCCGGCACAACGTCCTTTGAAGGCCAACTCACAGGCCGCCTCAATCGGCTCCAGTTTCAGGGGACACTGCTGACCCAAGGATTGGCAGTGAATGATTTACGCTTTGCCCCTCAACTCACGGGCACGGTTGCCCTGGGCCAACAACAGGGGGCAACCCTCAATTTACAGGGTGGGGGCGATCGCTTGGCGCTTCGTCTGGATGCCGATGGCTTACCCCACTCCCTGCTGATTCAACGGCAACAGGCGCAACTCATTGGTCAGCGCCAAGGGGAAATCTTTGATCTGCGTCTTCAGCAATTTCCCGTGGAATCCCTGCGGTTACGTTTGCCGGAATTTCCTAGGGATGCCATTCTCGCAGGAGTCGCCTCTGGCGAGCTACAGTTGCAAAACTGGACAAGCGCTCAGGGCAGTTTTACGGTAGAGCGACCGGGATTAGGGGCATGGCGGGGCGATCGCCTGCAAGGGCAATTTCGTCTGAGGCGCGATCGCCTGACGATTCAATCGGGCCTTTTTGAAAAAGGGAAAAGTCGCTATGAATTCACTGCCGATCTCCAGCCTCAGCAATTGGGGGCGCAGCTGGCGATTGCCCAAGGCAATTTGGCGGATTTGACAGGACTAGCCACTGTCCTCGGGATTGCTCAACCCACCGCTCGGGGCACTGCTGCAGATTTGGGTACACCCACCGCAGGGGAAGGTCTGCCAGTATCACTGCTAACGCAAATTCGCCGCCTTGCCGAAATCGAGATGCTACAAGCCCAAGCGGCTTTGGTGCGGCGGCCGGAACTACTGCCCTCCCTAGATCAGCTTCAGGGCATGTTTAATGGCCAAATCAATCTGAGTCAAACCCCCCAGTCAGGTCTTGTGGCCAGCTTTGATCTCAAGGGCGCCAATTGGCAGTGGGGAAATTACCAAGTGGATCAGTTTCTTGGTCGCGGTCGCTTTGCCCAAAATCGACTGGTGCTGACGACCCTCAATATGCTCATCAACGGTGGGCAATTGAATGTCAATGGCATTTTCGGCGGTAACCAGCAAAAGGCCCAACTGCGGCTAGCGCAATTCCCTGTGGGT
>NZ_JACOMP010000019.1:0-18769 GCF_014466085.1 Thermosynechococcus sp. OHK43 | reverse complement strand
CCTCTCCCCATGGCCGCTGCCCAGGGGCACAATCTTGACCCCCCATTATGGTGAATTTCGACGGCTCTTTCCTGACCTTGTCAGCGCCGGGGGCGATCGCCTTGATCAAGTGATTGCAGCCGCTAGTCGTAGCAACGCCATTGTGCTTCTCAAGGGGGCACGGACGGCCATTGCCTCTTCGAGCGGTGACCTCTGGATCAACCCCCACAGTACTCCTGCCCTTGCCCGGGGCGGCAGTGGCGATGTGCTCACTGGACTCATTGGCGGCCTTTTGGCACAGCAGGAGGCGCTTAGAGCAACCTATGGGGGTGTTTGGTGGCATGCCCAAGCAGCCCTTGCAGCGGAACAACAGGCGACCTCCCTAGGGGTTTATCCCGAACAGTTGATTGCTCACCTGTTGCCGACACTGCGCCGCGCCCTAGCTGCCAGGGTTGAGCTTTTTAGCCAAGAGTTGATTTGCTAGCTTCGGATCGGCACGCCCGCCACTTTTTTTCATCAGTTGGCCAACAAAGAAGCCTTGAAGTTTGGTCTTGCCAGCGCGGTATTGCTCCAGTTCATTGGGATGTGCTGCCAGTACCTCATCAATCATTGCCTCTAGGGTGGCAACATCAGAAATTTGGCTGAGGCCTTTGCGCTCCACAAGGGCTTTTGGAGAACCCCCTTGGGAAAGTAATTCGGGCAAGATCTCCTTGGCAATTTTGCCACTAATGGTGCCCGCCTCAATGAGTTGGATCAACTCCGCCAATGCCGCCGGTTGCAGGGGTAGTGCCTCGATCGCCAGTTTTTGTTCCTTGAGATAGGCGGTAATATCCCCCATGATCCAGTTGGCCGCTAATTTTGGGGGTGCCCCTGCGACAACGGTCGCCTCAAAGTATTCAGCAACGGCTCGCTCATCGGTGAGAACGCGGGCATCCTGCGGCGGTAATCCCCACTCAGATTCATAGCGGTGGCGTTTTTGGGCAGGGAGTTCGGGCAGCTCAGCGCGCCATGCCGCCAGTTGCTCAGCACTGACCTCAATAGGTCCGAGATCGGGTTCAGGAAAGTAGCGATAGTCACTGGAGCCTTCCTTGACCCGCATGGTTCGCGTTTCTTGCGTGGCCTCATCCCAGAGCCGGGTTTCTTGAACGATGGGTTCCCCCGCTTTGAGGGCAGCCACTTGTCGCTCAATTTCATAGTCAATGGCACGTTGGATGGCACTAAAGGAGTTCATGTTTTTAATCTCCACCTTTGTGCCAAAGGTCTTGCTGCCCACTGGCCGCACGGAGATATTGACATCACAGCGCAGCGAGCCCTCCTGCATATTGCCATCACAAACCCCCAAGTAACGAAGAATGCGCCGCAGTTCTTGGGCATATTCTGCCGCCTCTTGACCGGTGCGCAGATCTGGCTCGGAGACAATCTCCACAAGGGGCACCCCTGCTCGATTCAAGTCCACTAGGGAGTAAGTGGAGCCAGACAGGCGATCGCTCCCCGCATGCACCAACTTGCCGGCATCTTCCTCCATGTGCAGGCGAGTAATGCCAATTTTTTTACGGCGGGCCGTCCCCTTGTCGTCCACCAGTTCAATCTCCAGATAGCCATGCTGGGCAATGGGCAGATCGTACTGCGAGATTTGATAGTTCTTCGGCAAGTCGGGATAAAAATACTGCTTGCGATCGAACTTGCTGTAGGGGGCAATCTGACAATTGAGGGCTAAACCTGCCTTTACGGCATACTCGAGAACCTTTTCATTCAACACAGGGAGCGTCCCCGGCAAACCCAAACACACTGGATCAATGTTGGTATTTGGGGGTGCTCCAAACTGGGTCGAGCTAGAGGAGAAAATTTTTGTTTGGGTACTTAGTTGGCAGTGAATCTCTAGGCCAATCACCGCCTCGTAGGTGAGACTAGCGGCATCTACAGGGGTGGGTTCAGGGGCAGCGGTTGCTGCCTGCTGCATCGGGGTTGATTGAGTGGCTTGCGACGCTTTTGATGCTTGCCGTTGATTTGATTTTGCCTTTGCCATCAGAAACTCCACAGGGGTACCGTCACTATAAAGCAGCTTAGTCAGGAATTGCAGATCAAGAGTTAAGAGTTAGGGGCGATGATTGCGTTCCTCCATGGGCACATAGGGCCGATTGTGGGCACCCGTATAGACTTGGGTGGGGCGATAGATACGGTTGGCCTCCAGTTGTTCCTTCCAGTGGGCTAGCCAACCGGCGACGCGGGCGATCGCAAACACCGGCGTAAACAAATCACTGGGAATTCCCAACCGCCGATAGACAAGACCAGAGTAAAAGTCTACATTGGGATAAATTCCCTTGTAGCTGAGGTATTCGCCCACCACTTCCTCCAGTTTCAGGGCAATGTCGTAGTAGCGATCGCCGCCGAACTTATCAAACAACTGCTCCGCCAACTTTTGCAAAATCGTGGCGCGGGGATCTTTGACCTTATACACACGGTGGCCAAACCCAGCAATTTTGATCTTATTTTGGATACACTTTTCCACATAGGGACGAACATTCTCGACACTGCCGATTTCTTCGAGCATATTGATCACATCTTCATTGGCGCCCCCGTGGAGTGGCCCTGCCAGCGTACCCACCGCTGAAGCAACCACGGCGTAAGGGTCTGTCAACGTCGAGGCCGTCACCCGCGCCGAGAAGGTAGAGGCATTCATCGTGTGCTCCGCGTGGAGAATCAAGCAAATATCAAATACCCGCGCTGCAAAGGGATCCGGCCGCCGCTCATTCAGCATATAGAGAAAATTGGCCGCATAGTCCAGTTCATCACAGGGCATGACTGGATCATTTCCCTTGCGGATCAGTTGAAAGGCCGCCACCATCGTTGGAATTTTTGCCAGAAGGCGAATCACCGCTGCCCGAATGTACTCTGGATCGTCGAGTGCCCGCCGTGAATAGAACAATCCCAAGGCTCCCGCCGAGGCCTGCAGCGCATCCATGGGGTGGCCACTTTCGGGAAAGCATTTCATCATGTCGCGAATGCGATATTTAACGCGGCGGTGGTAGGTAATATCGTGCTCAAAGGCCGCCAACTCCTCCTTGTTCGGCCAGTAGCCCCAAATCAAGAGAAAGGCGGTTTCCAAAAACGTGCTTTTCTCCGCTAGTTCCTGAATCGGGACACCGCGATACTCAAGAATGCCTGCTTGGCCATCCACATAGCTAATGGCCGATTGAGCAACGGGAATACCGTCAAGACCGGGGCTAAATTCGCAAGCAACCATGCGTGGGTGTCCTTAAAAGGGGCAAACTAAGTTGGAATTGCAGTATTTATCAATTTTACGGGAGAGAGGAAAGATGTTGGTATGTTAAGCGGCTTTCCCACTTCCTTCAAGTTTTGCAACGTGTTGGTGAGCTAGGGAAAGAGCCTCGCTACGATCGCGATCGGACATCAAAACACCTTTGCCCCAGGAGTTGACGCGATGAAACTTGCCTACTGGATGTATGCAGGGCCTGCCCACATTGGTACTCTGCGGATTGCCAGTTCCTTCAAAAATGTTCACAGCATTATGCACGCGCCCCTTGGGGATGACTACTTCAACGTCATGCGATCAATGCTCGAACGAGAGCGCGACTTTACACCTGTCACCGCCAGTATTGTGGACCGCCATGTCTTAGCACGCGGCTCCCAAGAAAAAGTCGTGGACAATATCACCCGCAAAGACACTGAAGAGCACCCTGATTTAATTGTGCTCACCCCCACTTGTACCTCCAGCATTCTGCAAGAAGACTTGCAAAACTTTGTCCAGCGCGCCAGCCTCAGCACGACTGCCGATGTTCTCTTAGCAGATGTCAATCACTATCGCGTCAACGAATTGCAGGCCGCCGATCGCACCCTTGAGCAAATCGTTCAGTTTTATATTGACAAAGCCCGCCGCCAAAGCACCTTAGTGACAAGCAAAACCCCCACCCCTAGCGTCAACATCATCGGCATCACCACCCTCGGCTTCCACAACCAGCACGATTGCCGCGAACTAAAGCAACTGATGGCCGAGCTTGGCATTCAGGTGAATTTGGTGATTCCTGCGGCGGCCAGCGTCCAGGATCTGGCGCGACTCCCCCAAGCGTGGTTTAACCTTGTCCCCTATCGGGAAATTGGTGGCCTCACCGCCCAATACCTAGAAAGGGAATTTGGCCAGCCGAGCGTCCGCATTACGCCAATGGGTGTGGTAGAAACCGCCCGTTGTATCCGTGCCATTCAAAGGGTGCTCAATGCTCAGGGGGCAAATGTGAACTATGAAGCCTTTATCCAGCAGCAAACACAGGAGGTGTCCCAAGCCGCTTGGTTCTCCCGCTCCATTGATTGCCAAAACCTCACTGGTAAAAAGGCGGTTGTTTTTGGGGACAATACCCATGCAGCAGCGATGACAAAAATTCTCAGTCGGGAAATGGGTATCCACGTTGTTTGGGCAGGCACCTACTGTAAATACGACGCCGATTGGTTCCGGGCAGAGGTGGCGGGCTTTTGTGACGAGGTACTGATTACCGATGACCACACAGTGGTTGGGGACGCGATCGCCCGCGTTGAACCTGCTGCTATCTTTGGCACGCAAATGGAACGCCATGTGGGCAAACGCCTCAACATTCCCTGTGGTGTCATTGCTGCCCCCATCCACATCCAAGACTTTCCCGTGGGCTATCGGCCCTTCTTGGGCTACGAGGGCACCAATCAACTGGTAGACTTAATCTACAACTCCTTCACTTTGGGCATGGAAGACCACCTGCTAGAGATTTTTGGTGGCCATGATACCAAGGAAGTGATCCACAAAGGACTCTCCGCCGACTCGGATTTGACATGGACAGCGGATGGGCTAGCGGAATTGAACAAGATTCCGGGCTTTGTGCGCGGCAAGGTAAAGCGCAACACTGAAAAATTTGCTCGCGAACGGGGGATTAGCGAGATTACTGTGGACGTCCTCTACGCCGCCAAAGAAGCCGTGGGGGCTTAAGTCCATCCTCAACCCTATATGAACCTGACCGTTGCAGCGTATAACAGTTGGCATCTAACCACCAATTGTTATCACCAATTGCTATGGTATTGCTCAAACGCATCATTGCCCTTGCTTTACTGGCAGCAGGGGTGGGCTTTGCGCCGAGTGCCCTTGCCCAGCGGGTACCGCGTTTACGCCAAGGCATGAGTTATGCCGATGTCCGTCAACGTCTCATTGAGCGTGGTTGGCAACCCGTGGTCAATCCAGCAATGGCGAATCCAACAATGACAACACCAACTGTGGCCTATCTGCTCAGTCAGGGCTATAGCGAACTGATGGCCTGCCAACGGGTGGGGGTGGATATCTGCACCTTTCAGTTTCGCAATCGCAAAGGGTATCTTTTGGAAATTGCCACCGTGAATTTGCCCATTGTTCCCGGTGGTACGGTTACCAGTTGGGCCTTGCGGAAGAATTCCCCCTAGGCAATTCTTGCGTATAATGGGGAGCCGTAGCCTTTTTCAGGAACCGCAGTATGGTGTCTTCTCCCATAAAATCTGAAGCCCCTGTTCGTCACGATGTCAAAGACTTGAGCCTTGCCCCTTTAGGGCAGCAACGGATTGAATGGGCCAGTCGGGAAATGCCAGTACTGCGCCAAATTCGCGATCGCTTTGAGAAAGAAAAGCCCTTTGCAGGTATTCGCTTGGCCGCCTGCTGCCATGTGACCACAGAAACCGCTAATCTGGCGATCGCCCTCAAGGCCGGAGGAGCCGATGCAGTGCTCATTGCCAGTAATCCCCTCTCCACCCAAGACGATGTGGCCGCTAGCTTGGTAGTGAACTACGGCATCCCGGTCTTTGCCCAGAAAGGGGAAGACACCGCCACCTACAGGCGCCACGTCAACATTGCCCTTGATCACCGCCCCAACATCATCATTGATGACGGCTGTGATGTGGTTGCCACCCTCGTCAAGGAGCGCCAGCACCAGCTCAGCGAGATTATTGGCACCACCGAAGAAACCACCACCGGGATTGTCCGCCTCAAGGCCATGTTCCGCGATGGCGTCCTGACTTTCCCTGCCATTAACGTCAACGATGCTGACACCAAACACTTCTTTGATAACCGCTACGGCACGGGTCAATCCACCCTAGATGGCATTATTCGGGCAACAAACATTCTCCTTGCCGGCAAAACCGTTGTCGTAGCTGGCTATGGCTGGTGCGGTAAAGGGACAGCTCTGCGGGCACGGGGCATGGGTGCCAATGTGATTGTCACCGAAATCGATCCCGTGCGCGCCATTGAAGCGGTTATGGATGGCTTCCGCGTCATGCCCATGCTCGAAGCTGCACCCCTGGGGGATATTTTCATCACCGTGACGGGGAATAAACATGTCATTCGGGCAGAGCACTTTGCCGTCATGAAAGATGGAGCAATGGTTGCTAATTCCGGTCACTTTGACATCGAAATTGACCTCGCCACCCTGAAAACGCTTGCCAAGGAAGTCCGTGTCGTCCGCAACTTCACCGAGGAATACATTCTCCCTAGTGGCAAATCCATCATTGTTTTGGGTGAAGGCCGCCTGATTAACCTTGCGGCTGCCGAAGGCCACCCCGCCAGTGTCATGGATATGAGCTTTGCCAACCAAGCCCTTGGCTGTGAATATCTCGTTAAAAACAAAGGTCACCTGGCTGCCGGCATCCACCCCATTCCCGCAGTAGTGGATCAGGAAATTGCCCGTTTAAAACTCCAAGCCATGGGCATTGCCATTGACACCCTCACCCCTGAACAGGTGGAGTACATGAACTCTTGGACCTCTGGCACTTAGACACACCGGCCGATCCGTAATAATCCGTAATAAAGCATTTTCTGCTGCATCCTCGCTGAATCTATAAGGATGCAGCTTTTTATTTTTTTCTTGAATGATTGTCAATTTATGATCAGCAATAGCCTGTTTCTAAAAACGGGCTACCTCAACCAATTCAACCAATCTAGTCTTGTCATACATTGATTTTGACTGTTTTAGTTTTTGAGCAGATTTAGCCCCCGCCCTGAATTTAGCGCTAGATACACCCTGAGTATCTTGATGATACGAAAAATGCATATTGAAAAAACAAGTGTAGCAATATTTACAAATATTCACGATTGATGTGGCTAAAGTTAGCTTTCAAAGAACCTATTAAAGACAAGGGCAACAATCGTGAGCAACAAAATCGAAGCCATTAAAAAAGAAAAAGATGGCTTGGCGGTTAAACAGGAGTTAGAAAAGTTTGCAGCCATCGGTTGGGAAAACATTCCTGAAGCCGATCGCGATGTCCGTCTCAAGTGGTTAGGGATTTTCTTTCGTCCCGTCACCCCTGGCAAGTTCATGATGCGGCTGCGGGTGCCCAACGGTATTCTCACCAGTCAGCAACTGCGAACCCTCGGCGAAATTGTGGATCGCTACGGCGAGAACGGCAGCGGTGACATTACCACCCGCCAAAATATTCAGATTCGCGGCCTACCCATTGAGGACATCCCGCAAGTCCTCGAGCAACTCCGCGCCTGTGGCCTCACCTCAGTTCAGTCGGGGATGGACAATGTGCGCAATCTAACTGGCTCCCCTGTGGCGGGCATTGATGCGGCCGAACTCATTGACACCCGCCCCCTACTGATGAAGTTGCAGGCCATGATTACCAACAATGGTCAGGGAAACCCTGAATTTAGCAACTTGCCGCGCAAATTTAACATTGCCATTGAGGGCGGTCGGGATAACTCCGTCCACGCCGAGATTAACGACATTGCCTTTGTACCTGCCTATCGGCAAGGGCGTTTGGGCTTCAACGTCTTGGTGGGGGGTCTCCTCTCTGCCCGCCGGTGCACGGCTGCTGTACCCCTGGATGCATGGGTGCCTCCCGATGAGGCTGTGGTGTACCTCTGCCGTGCCATCCTGGAAATTTTTCGTGACCATGGCCTGCGGGGAAATCGCCAAAAGGCGCGGCTCAGATGGCTCATTGACGAGTGGGGCATGGAAAAATTCCGGGCCGCCGTTGCCGCCAAGCTTCCCTTTGCACTTCTAAGTGCCGCCCCCAAGGATGAAATCGCCTGGGACAAGCAGGATCATTTGGGGGTCCATCGCCAAAAGCAGCGGCGCTTAAACTATGTGGGATTGCACGTTCCCGTGGGGCGGCTCTATGCCCCTGACTTCTGCGAACTAGCCCGGATTGCCCAAGTGTATGGTCAGTCAGAAGTGCGCCTCACGGTGGAGCAAAACGTGATCATTCCCCATGTGACTGATGCCGTTTTGCCGAGCTTGCTGCGGGAACCCCTCCTTGGCAAGTTTCGGCCGGAACCCCCCTCCCTAGAGCGAGCCCTTGTTTCCTGTACTGGCGCACAATTCTGCAACTTCGCCCTCATTGAAACCAAAAATCGTGCCCTTGCCCTTGCCCGCTGGTTAGATCAACAACTGGTACTTGCCCAACCAGTGCGTATTCATTGGACCGGCTGTCCCAACTCCTGTGGTCAACCCCAAGTGGCCGACATTGGCCTCATGGGCACGAAAACCCGCCGCAATGGCGAAACTGTGGATGCCGTGGATTTGTACATGGGCGGCAAGGTTGGTAAGGATGCCAAGCTGGGCACCTGTATCAAAAAAGGGATTCCTTGTGATGAACTGCCTGAAGTACTGCGGCAACTGCTAATTGAGCAATTTGGGGCAAAACCAAGGGGGTTGGAAGTGCCTCCCGTACCCACCCTGGCGGTGGCCATGATGGTTTCCTAACACTGTCTGCATTCTCCGCTATTGACTGCATTGACTCTATTGATTCCCTAAGAACTGAAGGAGTTGTAAATCGATGGCAAATTTTTCGCGGCGTCGCTTTCTGATAACCACTGCCGCCACAGCAGCTGCAACATTAATTTCCCACGCCTGTAGCAACAGCCAGCAAAGTGGTGACGTTGCCCAACCCACCACCGTAGCAGAAACCCCAGAGGTGACGGGTGCAAAACTTGGCTTTATTGCCCTCACGGACGCGGCTCCTCTAATTATTGCCAAGGAAAAGGGCTTTTTTGCCAAGTACGGGATGCCCGATGTGGAGGTAATTAAGCAGGCCTCCTGGGGCGTGACCCGCGACAACTTGGTCTTGGGTTCTGGCGGGGGTGGCATTGACGGTGCCCATATCCTCACACCGATGCCCTACCTGATGACGGCTGGAACCATTACCGGTGGCAAAAAAGTACCCATGTACATTCTGGCACGGTTAAACACCAATGGTCAGGGGATTCTCTTGGCCAATACTTACAAAGGGCTCGATGTTAGCACCGATAGCAGTCCCCTCAAAGAAGCCTTTGCTAAAGCCCGAGCTGAACGCCGCACCCGCAACCAAGAGGAGAACATCAAAGTTGCGGTAACCTTTCCGGGGGGCACTCACGACCTGTGGATGCGCTACTGGTTGGCTGCCGGTGGCATTGATCCTGAAAAAGACGTGTCTGTAATTGTGGTCCCCCCACCGCAAATGGTAGCCAATCTCAAAACAGGGACGATGGAGGCCTTTTGTGTCGGTGAGCCGTGGCCCTTGCAAACCGTCAATCAGAAGGTGGGTTGGGGGGCCGTTACCACCGGGGAGTTGTGGAAAGACCACCCTGAAAAATCCTTGGCATTGCGCGCGGATTGGGTCGATAAACATCCAAAGGCTACCAAAGCCCTGCTCATGGCGGTTATGGAAGCCCAGCGGTGGTGTGATCAGGATGCAAACAAACCGGAAATGGCACAAATTCTCTCGAAGCGGGAGTGGTTTAAGGTGCCCGTGGAAGACATTTTGGATCGCTCCCTCGGCAAGTTTGATTTTGGCAATGGTCGCACCCTAGAGGATAAGAACCTGATGCAAAAATACTGGCGGGACAATGCTTCCTATCCCTACCAAAGTCATGAGTTGTGGTTCTTGACGGAGGATATACGCTGGGGCTATTTACCGGCGCAGACGGATACCAAAGCCCTAATTCAGCAGGTGAACCGGGAGGACCTATGGCGGGAGGCCGCTAAGGCCATCGGGGTACCGGCAGCGGAAATTCCGACCACCACTTCCCGCGGAGTAGAAACCTTTTTTGATGGGGTCGCCTTTGACCCCCAAAATCCCCAAGCCTATTTGAGTAGTTTGAGTCTGAAGAAAGTTTAGATCTACAGCAGCAGGGTAGACGACAATGGCAATTCGTTCTCTAGGTTTAGGTCAATCTGGGCAACGGCGCTGGGTTAAAAAACTGCAACGATCGCCAGTATTGCGCAAGGTAGTGCTGGGCAGTTTGGGGGTGCTGTGTTTTCTAGTCATTTGGCAGTTTGTCTGTATGACGGGGCTACTGCGCTTACCCAGCCCCCTCAACGTCATTGCCGAAACTTGGGAGCTCATTGTTGATCCCTTCTACAAAGGTAGCGGCACGGATGTAGGGTTGGGGTGGCAAATTCTCTCGAGTCTGCGGCGAGTGGCGATTGGCTTTTCCTTGGCGGCAATCACGGGTGTGGGTCTGGGAATGTTGATTGGCTCTAGCCGGGTGCTCTACGATGCTGTGGATCCCATTTTGCAGGTGTTGCGTCCGGTGCCGCCCCTGGCGTGGTTGCCCATCTCCTTGGCGGCTTTACGGGACAATGAACCGGCAGCAATTTTTGTGATTTTCATTACCGCCATTTGGCCAATTATTATCAACACAATTGTCGGTGTGCAGCAAGTTCCCAAGGATTACAAAAATGTAGCGCGGGTCTTGCGGCTGTCTCGCAAGGAATATTTCCTAAATATTCTGGTGCCCGCAACGGTACCCTATGTGTTTACGGGGCTGCGGATTGGCATCGGGCTATCCTGGTTGGCCATTGTGGCAGCGGAGATGCTCATTGGCGGTGTCGGTATTGGCTTCTTTATTTGGGATGCCTGGAACAGTTCTCTGGTTAGTGAAATTATCGTTGCTGTGATTTATGTCGGCATTGTCGGCTTGGTGCTGGATCGCTCAGTGGCCTTTGTGGGCCGCCTGCTTAGCCACGGTGAAGAGCCGCATTCCTAGCCTCCTCATCTAACTCATCCTCTCCCCTTTTCTCCTACTGTCAAGCATTAGGTTTTTAACCCTATGGCCAAGTCTTTACCGTTTCTTGAAATTGACCATGTGGATCAGGTCTTTGAACTGCCCGGGGGCGATCGCTACATTGCCCTTAAAAATATCCAACTGGAGGTCCAAAAAGGGGAATTTATCTCCTTGGTGGGGCACTCTGGTTGTGGCAAATCGACACTTCTAAACATTATTGCTGGGTTTCAGCGGGCCACCAGTGGTGGTGTGGTGATGGCCGGGCGGCAGGTGACGGAACCCGGTCCAGATCGCATGGTGGTGTTTCAAAACTATTCCCTGCTGCCTTGGAAAACCGTGTACCAAAATGTGGCCCTGGCAGTGGCGGCGGTGCTGGGGCATTTGAGCAAGGCAGAGCAACGACAGCGGGTAGAGGCGGCCCTAGAACAGGTGCACCTTAGTAAAGCTCGCGAGAAATTCCCCGCCCAACTGTCGGGGGGGATGAAGCAACGGGTGGCGATCGCCCGCGCCTTGGCGATTCAACCGGAGGTACTGCTGCTAGACGAGCCCTTTGGTGCCCTCGATGCTTTGACTCGAGGCTCCTTGCAGGATGAGTTAATGCAGGTGTGCCAAAGCAGCGAAACCACTTGCATTATGGTGACCCATGATGTGGATGAGGCATTGCTCCTCTCAGATCGGGTGGTGCTGCTCACCAATGGCCCTGAAGCCCACATCGGCCAAATTCTGAAAATTCCTTTTGCCCGCCCCCGCAATCGCCATGATGTTTTGAATCATCCCAGCTATTATGGCCTGCGCAATGAGATGATTGCCTTTCTCAATCAGCAGAAACGCCGCCGTTCTTCCTTGGCGGTACCGGCCATTGGGCCAACTACCCCTGGAGAACTGACCCTTGGCTTTATTCCCCTCATGGACAGCGCCCCCCTCATTGTTGCCAAGGAAATGGGCTTTTTTGCCAAGTACAACCTTGACCATGTGACGCTGCACCGTGAAGAAAGCTGGCAAGACTTGGTGATGGGGGTGATCACGGGTCGCTTGACGGGGGGGCAAATGTTGGCGGCAATGCCCTTAGCCATGACCTTGGGGCTAAACGGTCAGCCTTCACAACCGCTGATGACCTCTTTAGTCCTGAGTCGCAATGGCAATGCCATCACCTTTAGTCGCAAGCTCTGGGCACAGGGAGTAAAAACCGCTGAGGACTTGCGAGCCTACATTCAGCGCACCGGCGATCGCCCCTGTTTCGGGGTTGTCCATGCCGCCTCAATGCACAACCTCCTGCTGCGGTACTGGCTTGCCGCCGCAGGCATTGACCCTGACCAAGACGTGGAATTGCTGGTACTGCCCCCGCCGCAAATGGTTTATCACCTCAAGGCCGGTCACATCAGTGGCTTTTGTGTTGGTCAGCCCTGGAACTCCCATGCAGTGCGCGAGGGGATTGGGGTGATTGTTGCTACGGATTTGGATATTTGGCCGGGGCACCCGGAAAAAGTTTTGGGTCTGCGTCCCGACTGGGTGCAGGCCAACCCACAGCAACACCAAGCACTGATCAAAGCATTGATAGAGGCCTGTGAATATTGCGATACAATCAAGCGTCGCCCTGAAATTGCCCAACTGCTTTGTCGGCCAGAGTATGTGGGCTGTACAGCGGCGGATGCCTATGCGGGTTTTGTTCAGCCCCTGGAGCGGGGGGAGGGCATAGCTACTGCCTTTCAACCCCGGTTTCACCAGTTCTATGTAGATCGCTCCCCCTTTCCTGGGCGCTTGGAAGCCCTGTGGATCATCACCCAGTTAGCTCGCTGGCAACTCACTCCCTTCCCGAAGAACTGGCTGGAAATCGTCGAACAGGTCTGGCGGGTGGATCTCTTTGGGGCGGCAGCGCGAGCGCTAAGGATGCTAGATAATGAACCGGATTGTTGCCCCTTTGCCCTCTTTGATGGTCTGTTTTTTGATCCCAATGACCCTCTCAGCTACATTGAAGCGACGACCCTCCGCCGTGCCCTCAATATTCAGACGATTGACCTCCAAGCGGTTGTTGCCGTTTAAGTTTTGTTGTCCTTGACGCCGAGAACCTATGGAAACTCTCTATCGCCTTGATCCAAAGCTGACTGCTACCCAACACCTGCGCATTGAAGGGGTGAGCAAGTCTTACCCTAGTGCCAATGGTACCCATGTGGTGCTGGAGGATATTCACCTTGAGGTGCGCAGTGGTGAGTTTGTCTGTTTTATTGGCCATTCTGGCTGTGGCAAAACCACCCTCTTGAACATAGTTGCTGGTTTTACAACCCCCACCCAGGGAGAAGTGAGCCTCAATGGGGTGCCTGTGCGCCGTCCGGGGCCGGATCGCATGATGGTGTTTCAAAATTATGCGCTGCTGCCTTGGTTGACAGCCTACGAAAACGTTGAACTGGCGGTGAAGTCGGTCTATCCCCAGAAGACGCGCCAACACCGTCGCCAAATTGTCGAGGAATATTTGGAACTGGTGGGTCTGACGCCGGCGGCCCACAAACGCCCCGCTCAACTGTCGGGGGGGATGAAGCAACGGGTGGCGATTGCCCGTGCCTTGGCGATTCAACCGGAGGTACTGCTGCTAGACGAGCCCTTTGGTGCCCTCGATGCCATCACGAAGGAAGAGTTGCAGGATGAACTCCTAAAAATTTGGCGCAGCCACCGGCTGACGGTACTTATGATTACCCACGACATTGATGAGGCACTCTACCTTGCGGATCGGGTGGTGATGATGACCAATGGCCCTGCTGCCCACATCGGTGAGATTGTCGAGGTTCCCTTTCCACGCCCCCGCCGGCGATCGCGGCTTCTTGAAAACCCGCAGTACTACGATCTGCGTAACCAGGTGCTTGACTTTCTGTATACTCGCTTTGGGCAATAAGTAAAGTATGCTTACCCCAGTGTCCTCGCTATGTCCTTACTGTGGTGTAGGCTGTGGCCTAGAGGCTGTGCCCCAAGGCAAGGGAGCCTACAAAATTCGTGGCGATCGCCAGCATCCCTCGTCCCAGGGCATGGTCTGTGTGAAGGGGGCAACTATTATGGAAGCCCTTGATCGCGATCGCTTGGCCTATCCCCTCTGGCGGGAGCGACTCGATCACCCCTTTACGGTGATTTCTTGGGATGAAGCCCTGACTCGCCTTGTGAAACGCCTCCAGGGGGTGCGCTGTGAACAAGGAGCCGATGCGATTTGTATGTACGGTTCGGGGCAATTTCAAACCGAGGACTACTACGTGGCACAAAAACTCCTGAAGGGGTGCCTCGGCACCAACAACTTCGATGCTAACTCCCGACTGTGTATGTCCTCGGCGGTCTCAGCCTACACAGCCAGCTTCGGCGCAGATGGTCCCCCCTGCTGCTACGACGATTTGGAGGCCACCGACTGTGCCTTTCTCATTGGCACCAATACCGCTGAGTGCCACCCCATCGTCTTTAACCGCCTGCGCAATCACCACAAGCGAGATGCGGGCGTCAAGCTGATTGTGGTCGACCCACGGCGGACCCCCACAGCGGAAGTCGCGGATCTCCACCTGGCCATCCGCCCAGGCACAGATATTGATTTGCTCCACGGCATTGGTCATCTGCTGCTGGAATGGGGACACGTAGATGCCCAGTTCATTGAAGAGTGTACCGAAGGTTTTGCCGACTATGTGAAGCTCCTGGCGGCCTACCCGCCGCACTGGGTGGCAGAACGCTGTGGCATTGCTCAAGGCGATCTAGAGCAGGCGGCTCGCTATTGGGGTCACGCCCAAGCGGTGCTTTCCCTTTGGTCAATGGGCATTAACCAATCCGCTGAAGGAACAGCTAAAGCTCGCTGTCTGATTAACCTGCACCTGCTGACGGGGCAAATGGGTCGCCCGGGGAGCGGACCCTTTTCACTGACAGGGCAACCCAACGCCATGGGGGGACGCGAAGCCGGCGGTTTGAGCCATTTGTTGCCCGGCTATCGCCAAGTCACCAATCCCCAGCATCGCCAAGAGGTGGAGGATTTTTGGGGACTACCGCGGGGGCAACTTAGCGATCGCCCTGGTCGCACCGCATGGCAAATTGTGGAAGGCTTAGAACGAGGAGAGGTTGGCTTATTGTGGATTGCTGCCACGAATCCTGCGGTCAGTTTTCCCCATTTAGAGCGCGCCAAGGCAGCCTTTCTCAAATCTCCCTTTACTGTCTATCAGGATGCCTACTTTCCCACTGAAACGGCGGCCTATGCGCATCTGATTTTGCCTGCAGCTCAATGGAGCGAGAAAACGGGTGTCATGACCAACTCCGAACGTCGCGTTACCCTTTCCCCCGCCTTTCGCTCGCCCCCCGCTCTTGCTCGACCCGACTGGGAAATTTTTGCTGAGGTGGGTCGCCGCTTGGGGTACGAACGTCTCTTTCCCTTTGCCACTGCCGCTGACGTCTATGCTGAATTTGTCCAACTTACTGCCGGTCGTCCCTGCGATCAATCGGGTCTGAGCCACGAGCGCCTCGCCCGTTTAGGGCCCTTGCAGTGGCCCTGTCCTGTGGGGATGAGCGATGAAGAAGCTCGCAAACCCAAGCGCCTCTATACAGACCGGCGATTTCACACCGCCAATCAACGGGCAGTCTTTTGCCTTGCCCACAGTCAAGGCGTAGCTGAACCCACCGACAAAGTCTATAGATTTACCCTGACCACTGGTCGTCTTTATGGCCACTGGCACACTCAAACCCGCACCGGTCGCATCCCCAAAATTCAAAAAATGCACCCCAATCCCTTTGTGGAAATGCACCCCGAAGATGCCGCCACCTTAGACCTCAAGGAGGGGGATTGGGTAGAAGTGCGATCGCGCCGCGGTCAAGTATGCCTACCCGTAACCATAACCGAAGCCATTCGTCCGGGGACGCTTTTTGTGCCCATGCACTGGGGCTTTCTCTTTGCCAAGAGTGGTGAGGTCAACCAACTTACTCACCCAATTGCCTGTCCAGTCTCACAGCAGCCAGAACTCAAAGCCTGTGCCGTGCAGGTGTTGCCCGTAAAATTGCAGCAGAGCCCCCATATCTCCCTGGTGCAGGAAAATGGAATTGCCCTTGAGCAGTCGTAGAATCTAATTCTTTGTGGAGAGCTGTGGTTATCGATGTCTTACTTCTTTGATTTTGAAGCTGAATTTGCATCTTCATTGCGCTGTATACCCATGATTGTCCGCTACAAACTGGATATGTGTGGGGTTAAGCTCAAGTTGCTCCACTGGTTGCAACTCTCCCACAAGCAGCGACAATGGCTAGTGGTGACCCCCTGCGATACCCCTGAAGATCAGGCAAACTATCGCCAGCAACTGCGAGATTGGGTGACCAAAAATCATGGCAGTCCCCCCAGTGACTTAGAAATGTCTCAGCCCTACCCTTGGAATATCACCACTAAACTGCCAGAGGTAATTCAACAACAACTGACGAAGGTACCCCACCATGGCCTGACGGTAGAAAAATGGGCGGCCTTGACGCCTCTGCAACGCTTTGCTCTCCTTAAACTCAGCCAGCCGGGTCATGAAAATCGCAATTTTTGGCCAGCGTTACAGGAATTTGGTCTGGTCTGAGGTCTTGGCAAAGTTGCAGTCAGACTGTTTCAGGAAACTATCGGAGCACAGGAGTAAGTCAGGACCCAAGGATGACGCTGATGAGTTGGAGTTCAAGCATCGTCAATTGGCGGATCCCTAGAATTTTTCCAAGGTAGTTTGCAACCGATGCAACTGTTGAGCTACAGCACCACTGCAGAGCAATTCACTGCTTAGCGCTATTCCCTCATCCAGACTATTGGCTTTGCCCCCCTGCCACAGGTAAAAGCCACTATTCCAGAGGACAGAGGTGGTCAGGGGCTGCTCCTCTGGCTCTAAAACAGCAGCCATCATCTGGGCAGCGGTTGTTGTGTTCTTTGGCCATGGGACATTCCTGCCGGCCATCCTGTAGTCTTGGGGATGCAGATGCAAGCGCTGCCAAGGGTTATCGCCCTTACGAGCAAGGCCAATAATTGCGGTCCGTTCACGGGGCAAATCACAACTGCCTTCAAGGCCTTTGACGGTGGTAAATTCCTGAATGCCGTGGAGGTGGAGGGCATCGCGCATGATTGTTTCAGTTGGTGGATGGACAAACCCTGCCACGAGGTGGCTTTGACCTTGGTAGGGATTCCAGATTAATTCCAGTGTGGCAATCGGGGGGCGTTTACCAATTTGCTCACGGTAGGGGACTAGTCCTTGGGCAGCAGGAAAGTGTCGCGGCAGGTAGACAAAGCCTAAGTTGGTTTGCGCTAGGCAATGGGCAACTTGCCCTAGGGTAAGTGTCGACCAGTCCACCCCTAGGCATTGCGATAGCGTCAGCAGGGGAGTTCCCTCCTTCGTGGGCATGCGATCGCCCCCATGTTGGAGTACTGGTATTCCAGCGGCGGCCAGAACCAGTGCTGTCAAGGGGCTGAGCGGAAAGGTGCGATCGCGACCATCATAGGGCTGACTCAGGATCATGACAGGGCTACTGGTCTCAACGGCAGGAATCTTGGGACCCAGCTTGTTGTATGTGTCGAGCATTCCCGCCATCTCTTCTGGGGTGGGTCGCTTAATCCGATGGGCAATGAGAAACGCCCCAATTTGGGCAGGGGTTGCCACTTGCTCCAGCATCAGTTGCAAAGCTAAGGCTGCCTCAGTGCGGGTTAGGTCTTTATGGGTATGGGCGCCACTGCCAACTTTTTTTAGCAAATCACGAAAGACAAGACTCATGGGCAGCCTGCTCGCGGATCAATTTGAGCAATTGGGCAACAGGGGGTAAGGTCAGGCGATCGCGGGTGGTAATGGCCAACACTTGCCGCGGCGGTGGGGGTGCCGCCAAATCACGAATCACTAGGGTGGGATCCTCGAGAGCTTCCTGGAGAGCTGAGCGCGGTAGCAAAGCCACCATTTCACTTTCGCGAATCACTGCAATAAAAGCCTCAGGAGTGTTGAGTTCTAGGGCAGGTTGCCAAGACAAGCCTCGACGGCTAAATTCTTCGTTCACTAAGCGGCGCATGCCATAGCCGTCTTTGAACACTACATGGGGAAAAGTGGCCAATAGTTGCCATGGCAAGGTTTCGTTAACCGCGAGGGGGTGTTCAGCAGCCATTAGCACTTGCACTGGCTCACTGTAGAGGAGTTCAACTACCCACTCAGACTGTTTTAAAAGGTGGCGATCGCCCATGACAATGGCTAAATCCACTAGTCCGTCTTGGAGAACCTTGAGGGCGCGATCGCTCCCCAGGGCTGTTACTCGCAACTGCATTTTGGGAAACGCTTGGCAAAACGCTGGTAACAGTCCGGGCAAAAAGTAGCGGCAAATGGAGTCAATAGCAGCAATGCAGAGTTCCTGCTGCTGGCCATTTTGCATGGCTTTGAGTTCAGCATTGGCTGCCCGCCACTCTTGGCAAATGCGCTGAGCGCGGTGCAAAAAGAGATCTCCTGCCACTGTCAATTTGACTGGGTTCGAGCGGTGCAAGAGTTGCATCCCAAAACATTGTTCTAAGGCCTGAATTTGCCGACTAATTGTTGGCTGTGTCACTCCACACCGTCGCGCTGCCGCCTGAAAGCTTCCTGTTTCAGCAATAGCCAAAAAGGATTGCAACTGATCCAGTCGCAACATTCCCTCTGTGCCTCAATGGTTTAACCGCTCCCAATGCTATGCGATTCCTACATAGCAAAGGGTATTCAGTGATACAGCTTTGGAAAATTCTCGATTCTGTGTGGCACATCAACCTTCGGACGGGATAAGGATAACCTGAGATTTCCTCATTGTTTATGTTTATTTATGTTTATTTGCTGCTGCCATGGG
>NZ_JACOMP010000018.1:0-9755 GCF_014466085.1 Thermosynechococcus sp. OHK43 | reverse complement strand
TGACCAGCCGACAAAGACAAATCTGTCCCGTTTGAGCCAGTCGTCGAGGATGTCAAACCATCCCCGTTCTGCTGGCGCTCGTCCAATCGCGATCGTCATGGAATTAAATCCTCTTGCAGATATAGATGCCAGATTTAGAACCTTACAGTTGCTGGTAGGGCGTTATCAGCTCCTTAAAAACTTAAGAGCGATCGCTCCAGCATCCTGTTAATTTGGCTTCATAAATAAGAAACCCATCCCTCGCTAAGGCTTGAGCTAGTAGGTAGTTTTACCTAGTTGCTGTTGGCGCCCACCAAGGGTAGGTTAAGCACCCCATCAGCATTTGCTGTGGGAGAGCTATATTAACGTGATAGCGGAATTCTTACAAAATATCAAGGTGATTGTTGCCTAGCTTCTCAGGTTTCTCATTTTTGAGCAAGGGTCCCAAATTAGCAAGATTAGCAAGACAGCAGAAAATTGAGGCTTCAACCTAAACAGAACACCAGCAGGAAATATTAAGTATTGTAACCCTGCTGGCAGCGGTTACTGCTCCAGAGGTCTTGAGCGATCGCCCCCAAACCAGAAACAGAGGAATAGCTATCCTGATAAGATTAGGAGAGGTGCAGGATAGTCTTTGCCAACATGAGAAAAGGAGGCCCGCCATGGCGACTGAACGACGGGTGGCACGGGTAGCAGAATTAATCAAGCGGGAAGTCAGCCAGTTGTTAATGTATGAAATCCGCGATGAGCGCGTGGGAGCAGGCATGGTCAGTGTCACCGCTGTGGAAGTTTCCGGTGATTTGCAGCACGCCAAGATTTTCGTCAGTATCTACAGCACTGATGAGGTACGGCGCTCAACGATGGCGGGATTGAAAGCGGCTTCGGGCTTTGTGCGGCGGGAATTGGGGCAGCGCATTCGCCTGCGGCGGACACCTGAGGTTGTGTTTATTGAGGATCGATCGCTCGAACGGGGCAGTCGCGTTCTTTCGCTGCTCAATCAAATTGGGCAACAGCAGAGTACCTCAGAAGCCCCAGCGTCTTAAGTGCGGCCTGGTCTTGTGGGAACGGATGCAGTAAGATAGTGCCTCGGCAGCAGGGAGGAGCTTTTGCTGCGCTGGGGCGGTGCCAGTAGGGTTTTCAGGATCACGAAGGCCGCAATGCCAATTAAGAAGTAACCAAAGCCCTGCTGAAGTCGCTTGGCAGAAATGCGATGGCTGAGATAACTCCCGACAACAGAACCACCAGCGGCTGCCAAGGTTAGTGTCAGGGTCAAGCGCGGATCCAAGGTAACAGTGCCCAGGTAGCCCCAAACCGCCGCCACCGAATTAATAGTAATAATCAGCAGTGAGGTCCCGATTGCCTGCCGCATTGGAATTTTTCCCAATAAAACAAGGGCGGGCACAATGGCAAACCCCCCACCAACCCCCACCAACCCCGTTAGAACACCCACACCTAGGCCTTCAGTGGGTAGCCACAGCCAACAGTACTTACATACTGGGGGGGCATAAAGCTGGCTTTCAAGGGAACTTTCCGGCGGGGTTAGTTCAGGGGCAGGGGGACGCTGTTGCCGCCGAATCATTAAAATAGCCGCTACCATCATGGCAACGGCAAAGAGTAGGAGTTGCACCGTATCGGTAATCCAGGGCAAGGCTGCCAGGCGTGCTCCCAGGTAAGCACCCACCATGGTTGCCGAGCCAAAAATCAGAGTTAGACGCAGGTTGACGTAGCCGCGCCGCCACTGGGGGATCACCGCCAATAAGCTGACGCTGCCGACAATCACAAGCGTCATCGGAATCGCGACTTTGGTTTCAATGCCCATGACATAGACCAGTACTGGCAGGGCAAGGACAGAACCGCCGCCCCCCAATAGACCCAGACTCAAGCCGATGGCGATCGCTAGACCATGCCCTATCCAGTAGCTCAGCATGTGCTATTTCACCTAGGGACGATTGAAGGGCAGCAGTACCAATACCCGCCCTAGGGCACAAATACCGGTGATACCGGCAAAGAGCAAACCAGCACCGACAAAGCCCGACAGGAAGAAGAATGCCGGATTGACGGTAAAGCCTAAGATCACGCCGGTGAGAATCAGGCTGCCAGCCACAATTTGCACCTGCCGCATCAGGCTAATGGGGGCACTAGCCGCACCCTTGACCGGATAGCCCCCCTGTTTCCAGCGTTGAATGCCCCCTTCAAGGTTTTTCAGGTTTTTCCAGCCTCGACGGGCAAGGGTTTCGTAGGCCATGCCCGAGCGCCGGCCCGATTCACAGTAGAGCACCACAGGAGTGTTAGAGCTACAGGGGGGTTCAAGTTCCTTGACATTCGCCAAGGGACAGAGCAGCGCCCCCGGAATATGGGCACTGTTGTATTCGCTTGGCTCACGCACATCAATCAGCAGTACCTGTTGTCGTTGCAGGGCCTCGTGGAGTTCAGCCGCGGAAATGAGAGGAGACTCAGTCGTTGTTGTAGTCATCGTCGTTGGTTCTCAAGTAGTTACTTAGGGTTAGCTAACAAGACGGGAGCGATCAGGAATCAAAGAGCTAAACGGCAGCGGCAACCATGCCACACTGTTGGTTAGCGGGCACCGCTTCCATGATTTTCTTGGGATCGGGCAGGTTCAGATTGGCCATGAATTCAATGAACTGCTGGCGATCGCGACCGACAAAGCGAGGATTAAAACGTTTTTCCTCACCAATGGTGGAAACAGTGTGACCGCGATAGTCATGGCCGGGATAGACCAAGGTAGTGTCTGGGAGTGTAAAGAGCCGCTGTGTTACCGCATCATACATCGCACCCGCATCACCACTTTGGAAGTCAGTGCGCCCACAGCCACGGATAAAGAGAGAATCCCCCGTCAGCAGGTGGGTGCCATTCACCAAAAAGGCCATGTGGCTATCGGTATGCCCCAAGGTGGCGATCGCCTGAATCGGGATGCTACCGACGTGAATCACTTCACCGTCTTTAATATAGCCATCGGCACAATCCACATGGGCATTTTCAGGTACCAGGGTTTTGCAGCCCGTGCGTTCGCGGACTTTGCCCGCTCCGGTAATGTGGTCGGCGTGGACATGGGTTTCGAGGCAATAGCGCAGTTTCAATCCCAATTGCTCAATTAACTGCACATCGCGATCCACCTGCTCAAGGACGCTATCGACCAAAGCGGCCTCACCCGTGGCTTCATCGGCAATTAGGTAAGAATAGGTCCAAGTGTCATAGTCAAAGAGTTGGCGAAACAGCATAGCGGACTCCTTTATTGGGGTAAAGCGTGAGGGGACTCGTTTAGCCTAAAAACTAGACTTAAAGATTAAAGACTAGACTTAAAACGGTAACTACTTCAGTCTAGTTGATCTAAACATAATTTTATAACCATTGAGTAAACAAATGTCAAATCCCCCCCGTCCCCATTTTTTCAAGGGGAACCCATCTTAGGATAAAAGAAAGTGGTTTCAGAGCACTGGGGATGTCCACACTACAGCAAATGACGCCTTGGCAGCGGGTAACGGAGGAGCTAACAGCCATTGTCGGCAAGGGCAGCATCATCAATGACGCAGCCGCAGCCCTTGTGTATGAATGCGATGGCCTCTCCATGTATCGGCAGCGGCCAAAGTTAGTGGTGTTACCAGAAACCACTCCCCAAGTCTCCGCCATCCTCAAAGTGTGCGATCGCTATCGGATTCCCTTTGTTGCCCGTGGCTCAGGGACGGGGCTCTCCGGAGGTGCTTTGCCCCACAGTGAGGGGATTCTCATCGTCACTTCTCGCATGAACCAGATTTTAGAGATTGATCTGACCAATCAGCAGGTGGTGGTGCAGCCGGGGGTTATTAATGCATGGGTGACCCAAGCCGTTGCCGATCAGGGCTTTTACTACGCCCCCGATCCCTCCAGTCAAATTATTTGCTCCATTGGTGGCAACGTGGCCGAAAACTCTGGGGGCGTTCACTGCCTAAAGTATGGTGTGACCACAAACCACGTCCTAGGCCTCACAGTGGTTTTGCCGAATGGGAAAATTGTCGAATTGGGTGGGGCTGCCCCCGAAATGCCCGGCTACGATCTCATGGGGGTTTTCGTTGGCTCTGAAGGCACTCTCGGTATTGCCACGGAAATTCGGCTGCGGATTCTCAAACAGGCGGAGGCGATCGCTGTGCTACTAGCAGACTTCACCACAATTGAAGCAGCAGGGGAAACCGTTTCTGCCATTATCCGAGCGGGGATCATTCCTGCGGGCATGGAAATTATGGACAACCTCAGTATCAACGCCGTTGAAGATGTGGTGGCCACCAATTGCTACCCCCGTGATGCTGGCGCTGTGCTGCTAGTGGAAGTGGATGGCCTAGACGTCGAAGTGCCCATTTTGCAGGAGCGCGTGATGCGCATTTGCTATGAACAGGGGGCACGCCATGTGACGGTTGCCACCGAGGCCGAAGATCGCCTCCGCCTTTGGAAGGGTCGCAAAGCTGCCTTTGCCGCTGCGGGTCGCCTGAGTCCCAACTATTTTGTCCAAGATGGGGTCATTCCCCGCAGTCAACTGGCCACTGTCCTGAGGGAAATTGAACAGCTCAGCCGCCGCAGTGGTTATCGCATTGCCAATGTTTTCCACGCGGGGGATGGTAATCTGCATCCCTTGATTCTCTATGATCAAGCGGTCCCCGGCGCCCTTGCGGAAGTGGAGGCCTTGGGGGGCGAAATTCTCAAACTCTGTGTACGCTTGGGGGGCAGTATCTCTGGAGAACACGGCATTGGCAGTGATAAAGCCTGCTTTATGAGCGAAATGTTTAGCCCAGCAGACCTAGACACGATGCAGCAGGTGCGTGCCGCCTTTGATCCAAAACGTCTGGCCAACCCCGAAAAGGTCTTTCCGACACCGCGAACCTGTGGTGAAGCCGCTCATCAACTTCAAGACTTTCCCAACATTGAGGCATTTTAATGCGTACAAAAATTCCAGTTACGATTATCACCGGTTTTCTCGGCAGTGGTAAGACGACTCTCATTCGGCAGTTACTTCAGAATGCAGCGGGCAGGCGCATTGCCGTGATTGTGAATGAGTTTGGCGATGTCGGTATTGATGGCGAGTTGTTACAGGCCTGTTGCGATCGCACAGCGGGCATCTGGGAACTCACCAATGGCTGTCTGTGTTGTACGGTGCAGGAGGAATTCTTGCCAACGATGCAGACCCTCTTGGCGCGGCGGCAGGAGATTGATCACATTGTCATTGAAACGTCGGGACTAGCATTGCCCAAGCCCTTAGTCATGGCCTTCCGGTGGCCGGAGGTGCGCCATGCCGCCACCGTTGATGGCGTCGTAACCGTTGTGGATGGTGTTGCTTTGGCAGCGGGCCAAGTGAGTGCAGATTTAGAGGCGCTCTTTGCCCAGAAAGATGCGGATCCCAGTTTGCAGCATGAAGATACGCCCCTTGAGGAACTCTTTAACGATCAACTGGCCTGTGCTGACTTGGTTATCCTCAACAAGGCAGATCAACTGACCCTCGATCAGGTACAGCAATGCCTGAGGGAACTCCGCCAGCAACTCCCGCCCCGGATTAAGCTTCTGGCAGCTCAGCAAGGACAGGTGCCCGCAGATCTTTTGCTGGGATTTAATGCAGCGGTGGAGGAGAACTTGGGCCAGCGACCTAGCCACCATGACGTTGAGGAGGAGCATGATCACGACGCAGAGATTCAAGCGGTTTGTTTAGAGTTGGGGGCTTGGGATCTGCAACGCCTACGTGAATCCCTGGAGCGATTGCTGCAAGTACCCGACATTTATCGCGTCAAGGGCTTTGCAGCCATTGAGGGCAAGCCGATGCGTCTGGTGGTACAGGGGGTCGGTCAGCGGTTAGACGTGTTTTACGATCGCCTGTGGCAAGCGGCAGAGTCACGTCAAACCCGCCTTGTGGTGATCGGTCGTCAGTTGGATCAAAAGACGTTGCTATCCTACTTTGCCTAGGAGAATATGGCTAGCCTCAAGGATGTCATTGACGGCCAACTGCGCCAACTCTTGGGTAGCAGTGGAACCTGGTTCATTGATGTCGGCGATCGCTACTTCAGCATCTGGATTGAATCCACCAACCTTGATCTCAATCGCCTAGCCACTTGGGGTAAGACCTTCTGGCAGCAGTGGCAGCGGGGCAATTTCCTGCTCTTTGTGGCAGAACCCCATCAGCCTTTTCCCTATTGGTGGAAATCGTGGTCTGTTGCCTCAGCCATACCGCAGTCAACTCAGATAGGTGAAACTGTTGCCAGCGATCGCTTTATCATCTGTGGCTTGGGCAGTTTAGGTCAGTTTTGTATTCAAAGCTTGCACCGGTTTGCCGGTGAGCATTTGGCTCTCGAAATTTGCGCCATTGACCGCCACGCCAACATTGAGTGGGAAATTCCCCAGTTGACAGAGTTGCTCAGTGAGCCTGTGATCATTGGTGATTGTCGGCAAGAGGCGATTCTTAAAACCGCTCGTATTGATCGCTGCCGCACACTACTGGCGGTGACGAGTGATGAGGCTACCAATATTGCCACGGCGATTGTGGCTCGGCGCTTAAATCCAAATGTCCACCTTGTGGTGCGCTCTAGTCGTGATAATCTCAACGCACTTCTCAAGAAAAAGTTGGGGAACTTTTTGGCGCTCAATCCCACCGAACTGCCGGCACCGGCCTTTGCCCTTGCAGCGCTTGAGGAGAATATCCTTGCTGTGTTTACGATTGAGGGGCAACAGTTTCGGGTCTTGCAACACACCATTACCGCCGATAGTCCCCTAGTGGGCACGCCTGTCCACCACTGGCAGCGCCGTCATCAACGCCTGATTAGTATCCGCACCTGCCATTCCCAGTCCTCGATTTTCCAGCCGACTCGCCCCCACCGTCTCTTTAACCATTGGCCGCCGGATTTGTGCTTTCAGGCGGGCGATCGCCCCATTTGGATTGAACGGGTACAGAGGGTGACCCCATCGCCGATGTCAGAGCCGCATTCGCTTCAGCAACTACTTCAGTGGGTACGGCAATTTCCTGAGCAGGTACAACGATTTTGGCAGTGGATCCATCGCGATCGCTCCCGCGAATTGATCTTCAATGGCCTTTGGATTGGCAGTAGTCTGTGGCTGTTGACTGCTATCCTGCTGCGCTACAACGTCCCCAAGCTAACGTGGCAAAAGGCCTTTGCTGCCGGGTTTATTCTCTTGCTGGGGGGCTTTGGTGATGTCTTTGGTGGGCTAGACAACGATCCGGTTCCTCCTTGGCTGTTGGTGGTCTGTATTTTGGTGGCGATCGTGAGTCTCCTCTTTATTGTCGGCATCTTGGGACTTTTGGCAGAAAAACTGCTGCAAGCGCGGTTTGACTTTCTTAAGAAACGTCCTCCCCTGCCTGCAGCGGATCACATCATTGTGGTTGGGCTAGATCGCATTGGTCAGCAGGTCGTGCAGCTTCTACGCGCCTTCCGTCAGCCCCTGGTCCTACTGGTGGACAACCCAGAGCAGACCCAGCTTTTTGAAGACCTGCCAATGCTCCTTGGCAACATTCCAGAAAAGCTCCCCCAAGCCCATCTGGAAACCGCCAAAAGTGTGGTTCTCACCACCGCCGATGAAATGTTGAACCTAGAGGCAGCCCTAATTGCCCGCCAAGCCACGGAACAGCGCGAGTCCCCCATTGGGTTGGTCATTGGTATTCACAATCCCACCCTCACCAACGATCTGCAAGATCTCCTACCCCGTGCCCGTCCTCTTTGTGCCTATGCCCTTGCTGCCGAAGCCTTTGCTGGTGCTGCCTTTGGGGAAACGATGTTGGGTTTGTTTCAAATTGATCAGCAGACGGTACTGATTGCCGACTACACCGTTGCCGCTGGAGATACCCTTGAGGGCAAGTTGATTGGGGAGGTGGCCTATGGTTATGCAGTCATTCCCATTTTTTACAATCGCCATCAGCAGTTTCTGGGCGGTGAAACCAGTCATCAGTTTTTGCCCAGTGACACGCTGCAACTTACGGCGGGCGATCGCCTGACTGTTTTAGCGACGATTGATGGCCTACGGCGCATTGAACAGGGCAAAATGGCGCCCCGACGGCTCTGGCGGCTTTGGGTCGGTCATCCTCGCATCGCGGAAGCGGCCCTAGAAATTGGGAATCTGATCACCAAGATCACGGGTCTGCCCCTACTGCGATCGCGCACCTTTATCCAGCAACTGCCTGCTGCAATCACCCTTGAACTCTACGAACCCCAAGCCTTTCGCCTCGGTCAACAACTACAGGCCCTAGCCCCCGTGCGCCTCTTTCCCTTGGCAGATCGAGAAAAGGGGTAGGTAGAAATCGGCCTCATCTATAGCTCTGCATTAGCGAAGAGATTGAAAGATCAAATGAATTAATTTTGGTATTGTGACATAGAGTGCCGGTCTCATTATTTAGGTCCATAAATGTTCTGCCTAAATCAAGGTAAAAACATTTACAAAAATCTATTAATTTCTTACCGCAACTGCTGGCAGGGGGCAGGGCTAATGTGTCCCTTTTGTTAAGGAAGCCTTCTTTGTTCCTCCTGAGTTCAAAAGTGATCACCAAACTACGGTGGTTGGGGTTTTGTGCTCCGCCTTTACGCCCTAGTTTCTGACCCTCTTATTGAGAGGGGATGGGATTGCGGCCCGGGGATGGTCGTCGCCCCTAGCTTTTTTGATATCTTTGGGAATTCTAGTCCTCAGGCTAAGATAGTGACTAGTTATCATCCATCAATCTAGGCTGTTCCCATGAGCGGTAACCATGAGCACCATCTACTCAACATCGAGGATGAAACAGGTAAGCGCACAATCCCTTTGGATGCAGCAACCTACTCCATTGGCCGCGATGTCACCAATGCGATTGTCATCCATGGTCACGGTGTCTCACGGCAACACGCCTTGCTGCTGCGGATTCCCTCACCAAATGGCTATCGCTATCGCGTGGTGGATGGTAATGCTGAGGGTAAGCCCAGTGCCAACGGTCTCCTCGTGAATGGCCAGCGAGTGCAAAGCCATGAGCTAAAAGATGGAGATGAAATTAACTTTGGTGGATCCGTCAAGGCGCACTACGCCACCGTGTCGATGGGGGATGCGGAGTTTGTCAAATATTTGAAGAGCGTCAACTATCACAGTATTAAGGCAGTGCCCATGACCGCAACGATTACCCAAGCAGAGGAAGGTGCAGAGGATAAACAATCAGAAGAAGAAACGAAATTTAATGCCACTCCCCCCCCACCGCCATCCAATGCTCCCCCAGCGTCGGCTCCGACACCCAAATCCGCTTCCCCTTTGCTGCCTATTGTTGCCGGGATGGTCATTGTGCTTGCGATCGCGGGAATTGGCGTTGTGATCATGAACCGACCCCCTGCCCCCCAACCGCAGCCCCCTACGCAAACGCAGTGATGGCCTCTTCCAAAAACTTAGCTCCTGCTTTGAACTCAACCTGGCAACCGCAACCCACCGCCGACGGCTCTTTTACATTTTTTTCTTCGGAGTTTGGCGAAACATTCCATAGCCTTAGGGGAGCGCGTCAAGAAGCCTTTGAAAAGTTTGCGATCGCCACCGCTCTGCCCCGCAAAGCCCAAGCCTCTCATCTGCGGCTTTTGGACATCTGCTATGGTTTGGGCTACAACACTGCCGCTGCCTTAGAGGTCATTTGGCAGCACAATCCCACCTGTCAGGTCACGATCATTGGCCTAGAGCTAGATGTGGGCGTTGCCCAAGCAGCTTTAGCGGTGATGCCCCCTTGGCCAGCATCGGTTCAAGAGATTCTTGAGGGATTGGCTCAGCAACAGCGGGTGAGCATCCCACGGTGT
>NZ_JACOMP010000273.1:0-9090 GCF_014466085.1 Thermosynechococcus sp. OHK43 | reverse complement strand
CATCAGCACCTCAACACCCCGCATCAAAACTGCATCGAGCCAGCCGCCAAAGTAGCCGGAAATGGCACCCACGAAAATGCCAATCGGGAAGGCGATCGCCACCCCCACAAGCCCAATACTGAGGCTAATGCGGGCACCAAAGAGCAGCCGACTCAGCTGATCGCGTCCTTGGTCATCGGTTCCCAACAGGTTTAGATAGCCCTTGCCCACCGTGCCAAACAGGTGGCGATCGCTGGGAAACCCCGCAAAGAGAGTACGCGGTTCAATTTGCGGATGGGTGAGACTCCAGCGCCTCGGTAGGGGCAGGGTAATTTCCAAGAAGCGATAGGGGCTACCCTTAACAAATAGGCGAATCGGCGACGGTTCCTGCCAGTCCACAATCAAAGGCCGTTCCCCCGTTTCCAAGTTCACAGGACCTAGGCGAGTGGGATAGACATGGGGCCCAAGCCACTGACCATTGGGGGTGCGCCAGTAAATCCGGGTGGGGGGCAGTAGGGCACCATCCACTTGAAAGGCATAGGGACTATAGGGGGCAATAAAATCTGCAGCGATCGCCAGCAGGTACAAAGTCAGCAACACCCCCAAACTGACCATCACTAAGGGGTTGCGCCGCAGCGTTTGCCAAGGGGTCATTCGTCACTTATCCGCGAGGGTACAGCCACTATACAGCCTTTTTTCTATCCTAGGGCTGCTGTAGCAGACTGAATGCCTACACGTATTCCACACTTTCTAGAAAGGCACCACTGCGCTGTAGGTAAGTTTTAGCCAAAAATCAATAGGCGATCAATAAAACTTAACAAAGCAATGATAAATTTCTCTTCTTGTTCGGTAGGACTGATTGACTCAAATTAACATTTTCTTAAAAAGAATACTTCTCCTTTGCAATAAAGTGGTAGCTTTATTAAATGTAATCATTCTTTAGTCAGATCATTCTCGCAAACACCCTTTTTCTGGTGTGGGCACCTGTTGATTAAAAAATAATTGAGTTGCTTGATTCATTTGAATATCGTTCTGATAGAGGAAGTACAGAGCGAATGAAAAAACCGAAGCCCCTAACTGGTAAAGCGCTCCTGCAGCGATTACGTGAATTAGGTTCTGCATCCCGTAAAGAAGCAGCAAAGCTCTGTGGCTACTATCGCGTCACAAAATCCGGTCAGGTGCGTGTCAACTTAGGGAAATTTTACGAAGCGGTACTCGCTGCCGGCGGACTCGAAGTACAGCCGTCGGAGCAGGAAATCAATGGTCACTCAGGACGGGGGCGATCCCCCTCCTATCGGGTAAAAGTGCACCAAAATGGCCAGATTGTGATTGGTGCTGCCTATACCAAAGCGATGAACCTAAAGCCGGGGGATACGTTTAAAATTAAGCAGGGGTATAAACATATTCATCTCTACCTCATCGATCCAGAAGAAGTGGATGACGCCCCCGCAGAGTAATCAATGGTTTGCCCTGATTATTGGCAATACTCGGCAGCACTGGGCACTCTTTAGGGGTGAGCACCTCAGCCGCACTTGGCACCTGACCCCTGAGGAAGCTGCCTTCAATCCTGCCCAAGACTACCCCAACCTCCCCTGCTGGGGGGCCAGTGTTGGTTCTGTGCCCTTGCACCAAGTCTATCCGAGGGCGATCGCCCTCACCCTCGAAGATATTCCGATTCCCCAGATGTACCCCACCCTAGGGTTGGACCGTGCCCTTGCCCTCTGGGGAGCACTTCAGGTCTATGGGGCACCGGTGTGTGTCGTGGATGCCGGCACCGCCCTAACGCTGACCCTAGCCAACGATCGCCGTGAATTTGCTGGCGGTGTGATTCTTGCCGGTGTTGGATTAATGGCGCGAGCCCTAGCGGACTACACGGCAGCTTTACCCTATGTGACGCTGCCCACAGACCCCCCCCGCCGTTGGGGCACTACCACCACTACCGCTATTGAAAGCGGCCTCTACTATGGCACTGCCGCCATTTTGCAAGCCTATCTGGCCGCCTTTTTTCAGGAGTTTCCCCAAGGCACAGTGATTGTGACCGGGGGCGATCGCCCCTTTGTCAGTGACCTGCTGCGGACATTTTTAGATTCCGATCGCTGGTGTGAGGATGATCATCTTGTTTTTTGGGGCATCCGCGCTCTCCGCAATCTAGCCGCTAAGATAGAAATGCACCCCATCAAAAGGATTGACGAATTCCGCTAATGGAGCGACGGGATGACTTTACGGATTTGGCCTTAGGACTGGTCTCAGCCCAGAGCTTTCCGGCGATCGTGGGTATTGCTGATCACATGCTCAAATCCTCCGATGTCCTCCTAGTGGGCTATGAAAAAATTGGCGGTGGTCACTGTAGTGCGATCGTCCGCGGGCGAATTGCCGATGTGCGCCTTGCGGTGGAAGAGGGCGCTGAGCGGGCGCAGCAATTTGGTCAAGAACTTAGTACGTTAGTGATTCCCCGACCTGATCCCAACCTAGAAAAAATTCTCCCCATTGGCAGTCTTCTTGCCCAGATTGCTTCTAAAAGTCGCGGCCATCGCCTCAGTAGCCATGCCGTGGGTCTTCTGGAAACGCGGGGATTTCCGGCCATGGTGGGGGCAGCCGATGCCATGCTCAAGGCCGCCGATGTGATGCTGACGGCCTACGAAACTATTGGGGCAGGGTTATGTACAGCCATTATTCGCGGTACGGCCTCCAATACGGCGATCGCCCTCGAGGCCGGAATGGCAGAAGCCGAGCGCATTGGCGAACTCCATGCAGTGATGTTGGTGCCCCGTCCGCTGGAGGATTTGGATCAATCCTTGCCCTTGGCACCTGCCCTCCAGCGGGAACTGCAACCCCTGCGTCTGCCCCTCACCCTCAAGCAAAAAGAAACCGAACCCCTTGCTCTCCAAGGGGCGGCTCAAGAGAGTGTGGCTGTGGAAGCCGCCGCCGAAAGAGTGTCCGTCGACTCCCCTGCCAATCCCTGACCGGCAATCCAGCCTGTTGTCCAGGCACTTTGCAGGTTAAAGCCCCCCGTCACACCATCCATATCGAGAATTTCGCCGGCCAGGAATAGCCCCTCACAGCAGCGGCTAGCCATTGTCTTGAAGTCCACTTCCTTGAGAGCCACCCCACCGCAGGTCACAAACTCCTCCTTGAAGCTGCCTTTGCCAGCGATCGCGAATGTGCCTCGGTGTAAGACCTCCGCCAGAGCCAGCAGTTGCTTTTTACGCAAATGTGCCCAAGTTTGCTCAGGGGGAATACCAAGGGTGGTGGTCCAGTAGCTCCAGAGGCGACGGGGCAGCGGAAAGGGACAATGGTTAGCGATCGCCCGCTTCGGGGTATGGCTGCGACAGGCTGCCAACTCCCCTTGAATCTGCGGCAGCGATAGGTGGGGGAGCCAGTTGATCACTAAGAGGCCGCGATAGTTGTGAGCCGCCAAGGCACGCGCTCCCCATGCCGAGAGTTTTAGGACCACGGGGCCACTGAACCCCCAATGGGTAACGAGAATTGCGCCTGTTTGCGTCAAGGGCGGCTGCTGCGGCAGTTTGAGGGTAGCTTGCACAGCTGGGACACTGAGGCCTGAGCGCTCCTGCAAGAGGGGGTCATTAATTTGAAACGTAAACAGCGAAGGTACCGGCGGAATAATCGTGTGTCCCAATTGCGCCGCCAACCGATAGCCATGGGAACTACTGCCCGTGGTCAAAAGGACGCGATCGCCCACAAGGGGTTGAGCCTGCTGAGCAATCGTGACGTGAAACTGGCTGCCCACTTTGGCAATGTCCTTGACCGCTGCACGGGTACGAATGCGAATGCCCAAGGCTGTTGCTTCCTGCACAAGGCAGTCAATAATCGTTTGTGAGTCATCACTCACAGGAAAGATCCGCCCATCGGCCTCAGTTTTCAGCTTCACTCCCCGCGCCTCAAACCAAGCGATCGTGTCTTGGGGTTGGAAGCGACTAAAGGCACCCCGTAAGGCCTTGCCACCACGGGGATAGTGTTGCGCCAACAGCGCCGGATCAAAACAGTGGTGGGTGACATTGCAGCGACCACCACCAGAGATGTGGACTTTGCTGAGCACCGCTGCCCCGGCTTCTAAAATAGTGACGCGATCGCGAGGATTAGCCGTGGCACAGGAGATCGCCCCAAAAAATCCAGCGGCACCCCCGCCAATGACCAAAATCTGCCGAGTCACGATCAAGATTCCAAGGGAAAAGGATAGGTCTTTTCATTGTTGCCGTTTTTGCCATTGCGATCGCGCACCAAATGAAGCTGTTGATGCAGCCGACCCACGGCAATCCCCTCTGCAGCCATGAGGTTGAGGAGACGACGGCGAAACTCCCGCCCCACAGCCCATTGCTGTCCCGGTTGTGTCTTAATCCAAATGCGCACGAGTAAGCCACTGGCAGTAATCTGATCAATTCCTAAGATCTCTGGCCGCTCCAGCATCTTGAGTTGCCACTCAGGTTCTGCGTAGAAGTGGGTACTGACGTCATTCAGCAGCGACAACAGGCGATCGGGATTGGTTTCAATATCCACCCACAGCTCTAGGTTGACACGTGACCAAGTACGGGTGAGGTTGGCCACCTTTGTAATCGTACTATTGGGAATAGTGATGAGATGCCCCTCCGCATTGCGTAGCTGCGTAATCCGTAAGTTGAGATTTTCTACCATTCCTGAATAGGGTTCAATTGCCACCACATCCCCAATACCGTATTGGTCCTCCCAGACAATTAACAGGCCATTGATCACATCCTTAACCAAATTTTGGGAACCAAGGGAAATAGCCAAGGCGAGAAACCCCCCCACAGCCAGAATGGATGAGACAGGCATGCCCAGCGAACTCAGAATCACAACCAGCCGCGTTAAATAAATAACTGCAGTCTTCAAACTCCGCATCACTTCAATGGTGGTGCTAATCCGCAATGTTTGGCGCTGGGTATCGGCAAACTTGAGGAGATTATTTTGCTCCCAGAAGACACGAATGCGATCAAAGGCCAAATCGGCAAATTGATTCAGCAGCCCAGTGCCAAACCAGACCACCATCCAGAGAATCGGCAGGCCATAGACTTGAGAACTCAGCCCGCGAGTCATGGGGAAGAGCCGCAGAATTGCTGCTAGGCCGAGCAGCCAGAGAGCCACTTGTACCCACAACAGCAGATAGCGAACGAGACTAATGAGTTTAATGCGCTGCTTGAGAAAAAAGTGATGTCGCAGGTGGGGTAGAAGCGGCAAAACCCATTCGGGTTCGGCGGTTTGAGGGGTCGCTGTGTCCAGTTGCCCTTGCAGATGCTTGCGTTGGCGGATTAAGAATCGCTGTACAATTAAAATGACAAAACTGCCTGCTCCCACCTTCAAAAAAATCAAGACAGCCTGCTGGATTTGCCTGATTAGGGCAGCGTGGGTGCGTTCTTGAATCGCTTGGTTCATCTGCTGCTGCAAAATGTCTCGCCACTGCTGGGCAAGGGTTTCGGGAGGTAGTTGATGGTAGTTGCTGTCGGCCTCTGTTACCGTCAGGAGGCGAGTGGTGCGTTCCGCTTGGCCAATGCGAGCACTGATCACCAAAGCATTATGGAGGCGGGCAACACCAATATCTACTCTCGCGGGCGATCGCCGATCGTCCTCAAGGGCACTATGAAGTACCCGTCGCAGATTAGACTGGATGAGCTCGGCCCGGAGTTCAACGGGCATGACATCACCGAGTTTGCTGCGATCGCGAATTGTCGGTGCAGCAATTGTAAAGAGTGTATTGCCATCAAAACGCACATCGGTAATTTCTAGTTCACCCATGCGAGTGACGCCAGGGGGCAGCGGAGTGGCAGGGGTTTGATTGATTGCCGGTAGGGGGAGTTGAGCCAGGCTCGGCCAAGGAGAGAGAATGGCTAAAAAGAAGGTCAGAAAGGCGATCGCTCCCCACCGCCAGAATTGTTTATGCCAGTTGATCATCTACTGCCAATAGTTTGCTTGAAGGCAAACAGTGCTACAAGTATCCTCTCACCTTTTGAGGGCTTGACCCAGTTCAAGGTTCCCTAGGGGCGATTGCCAAGGTTGCGGGGAGTGCAGTCGCTAACCACATCGCGGATTAAGGAAAGACGCGAGGAAATGTACCGTTCCAGATGATAGCGCTGGTGGTGCTCCAGGGGGTAAACATCACTAAACTGCGTCACTAGCCACCCCTGTAGGGAGTGATCGTCCATACTCAACAATCGTCCCACCTGTGCTTGCTCAACAAAGTGCCAGAACTGACGAAGGAGAGAGGGGGTCATACTTGCCCTCCTTTTAAGGTTTTCTTTAGATTTTGCCTATCTACTACCATACGTCGAGCCTGGGATGTTGGGGAGGAATCTGCGGAAGCTGCAACTAAAGTTAGGGAATCCACATGAAGTTCTGTAAACTTGTGTTGCGATTTCTCACTCCTCACTGTAACCCGTGATTCCTTGGGGATGCCCCGCTAACGGTAGGACGGTGAACCGCTAAAATAGTAAGGCTTTGCTTTACCAACATACTCAGAAATCATTGGGGTCTATGCGCACGCACTACTGTGGCGATGTTCGGCTAAGGGATGTCGGAACAACGGTCACCCTCTACGGTTGGGTTGATCGGCGCCGAGATCATGGCGGCGTTATCTTTATTGATTTGCGCGATCGCTCCGGCATTGTCCAAATTGTCAGTGATCCCCAGCGCACTCCCGACTCCTACCCCCAAGCCGATCGCCTGCGCAGTGAGTATGTGGTGAAAATTGTTGGCCGTGTTAGCAAGCGCCCTGCGGATTCGGTGAACCCGAAATTGGCCACGGGGGACATCGAGATCTACGCCGATTACATTGAGGTGCTCAATACGGTGCGCCAACAGCTCCCCTTTGCCATCTCCAGCACTGAGAATGAACAGGTGCGCGAAGAGGTGCGGCTGCGCTATCGCTATCTTGATCTACGGCGAGAACGGATGGCACGGAATTTGCAGTTACGCCATCGGGTTATCCAAGCTATGCGGCGCTTCCTAGAGGACGAGGCGGGCTTTATTGAGGTGGAAACCCCCATCCTCACCCGCTCGACCCCGGAGGGTGCTCGGGATTATTTAGTGCCTAGTCGTGTGAATCCTGGGGAATGGTTTGCCCTCCCTCAATCGCCGCAATTGTTCAAGCAGTTGTTGATGGTGGCGGGATGCGATCGCTATTACCAGATTGCCCGCTGCTTTCGCGATGAGGATTTACGGGCCGATCGCCAACCCGAATTTACCCAACTCGACATGGAAATGAGCTTCATGGATCAAGAGGAAATCCTGGAGCTCAACGAAGCGCTGATTTGCCACATTTTCAAAACTGTAAAGGGCATTGACCTACCGCGCCCCTTTCCCCGCCTAAGCTACCAAGAGGCCATGGATCGCTATGGCACCGATAAACCCGATACCCGCTACGGCCTCGAACTGGTGGATGTCTCCGATATTCTCAAGGACTCTGGTTTCAAAGTCTTTAGTGGGGCGATCGCCCAAGGGGGTGTCGTGAAAATTTTGCCGATTCCCAATGGCAACGATCGCATCTCCAACGTCCGCATTAAACCCGGCGGCGATCTCTTCCAAGAGGCCGCCACTGCAGGTGCCAAGGGACTGGCCTATATCCGCGTTCGTAACAATGGCGAAATTGATACCATTGGTGCTATCAAGGATAACCTCTCTCCAGAGCAAAAGGCTACGCTCCTAGAGCGCACGGGTGCCGAGCCGGGGCATCTTCTCCTTTTTGGGGCAGGGGACGCTGCCACGGTGAATAAGACCCTGGATCGGCTGCGGCAGACCATTGCCCGCGAGTTTGATCTCATTGATCCAATGGCAACCCACCTTCTGTGGGTGGTGGATTTCCCGATGTTCGAGTGGAATGCCGAGGAAAAACGTCTTGAGGCCTTGCACCATCCCTTTACCGCGCCCCACCCTGACGACCTTGCGGATCTAAAAACCGCCCGTGCCCAAGCTTACGATCTCATCCTCAACGGCCATGAAGTCGGTGGTGGCAGCTTGCGCATCTATCAACCGGAATTGCAGCGGCAGGTGTTTGACATCATCGGCATTGATGAAGCCACTGCCCAAGAAAAATTTGGCTTCCTTTTAGAGGCCTTTGAATTTGGAACTCCGCCCCACGGGGGCATTGCCTATGGCTTGGATCGTTTGGTCATGCTCCTTGCTGGCGAAGATTCCATTCGCGACACCATTGCTTTCCCCAAAACCCAACAGGCCCGTTGTCTGCTCACCGGCGCCCCCAGCAGTGTTGAACCGCAGCAACTCAAGGAACTCCATGTGACGCCCGCCAAGCTAGCAAAAACCACCACTCAAACCAAAGCCTAGGCACATAGATTTATTGGCGATTTATTGGCCGATTCCACACCCCCTCTGGCAGCCACTCACCATTGAAATCCCGCACGCGCTCAGTACTCATGATGTAAGCCCATGCTGTACCCAAGGGTTGATGAGTCAAGTCATACACTGGCACCTCTTGGCGACAGTAGACATTCACCTCAGGAGACAAATTGGGACTGTAACCTTCAAAGGCATCCAGCTGCGTCAAGAGGCTGGCAGGTGGATCATCAAAGAGTAGTAACTCCCCCTGCACCCAACCTTCCTCAGCCGTTAGACCGGGGTACCCCATCGGCAGGTGATAAAGGCGGCCTCTCACCAATGCCGTTTGATGGCCACTTAGCCAAGGCCGACAGAAGAGGTCATGGGGTGGATAGCCGGGTTTGAGGGTGCCATAGACAAAAAGGCGTAGTACCGTCATGTTGCAAAGGAATAGCATCAATTTGCTGACAGAACTTACTTTACTGAGTTTGATAGCGGTTTGCCCTGCTCCGGACTGCCCTCGACAATCCACTGCCCAGCGAGCCAAAATGAAAAATTCGAGCATGGGGGTTAGGGCTCCCGCGCCAGTTTTGCCCCATTTTTGCAGAAGTGACTCCCCAAAAAAGCAACCAATTTATCCATTGCTTCTGCGTGCTAGCGTTAAACCATAGTGGGAGGTCGCCCTTTGCCAAGTGGTGTGAGCCACAATCAGTGCCCCAGCAGTGCGTACTGCAGTTAAAGCCAAGGATAAATTGACTAACCAGAAAGAATGTTACCAAAACAGCATTGAGGGCTATTTGCTTAGCTTGTGGT
>NZ_JACOMP010000017.1:0-17787 GCF_014466085.1 Thermosynechococcus sp. OHK43 | reverse complement strand
TGATAACCCTGTAATTAAACAGCAGTGGCAGGATCTGCTCAAGAGTGCGGGTATTGAGCCACAAATTGTCAATATGCCGTTGTTGCGATAAATCCCCCTGTGGCGATATTGAGGGCAGCTGGCTGAGGGCAACCCTCACATCCAGTTGCACTAGGATAGAAGGTAGGCTGCATTGTATGGAGTGTGCGCCATGCTAAAAAGACATCCATTGCCATTCCCCCTTTGGTTAACCGGTATTGTGCTCCTTGGAGCGATCGCCCCTCTGCCGGCCTTGGCACAACGGGTTGCGGGTGACATTGTGATTATTGGCAACTCCCCTTCTGAGTGGGGGCGTAACCAGCGCTACTGGAACCACTTGCTCAACCTTTCTGGAGCAGCCGCCGCTTCTGCACCCACCACACCAGGGGCTTCCCAAGAAGTTGATCCCAAAGCTCTAGAACAAGAGCTCCTGCGCAACATCCGCGTCAGTCAACCCCAGTTGGAGCCGGTTATTAGGTTACCGGGGTCTTCAGTGGTGAAAGGCACAGTTACAAACAACAACCGCCAACCCGTGACCATTCAATCTATTAACTATGAAATTGTGGCTGCCAATGGAGAAATTCTCCAAACTGGTGCCGCCACCCCTGAACCCGCCACAGTGGCTCCGGGTCAAACGGTGACATTTCAGCAAATGCTGCCTACCGTGCCGGCAGATAGTGGCGCACGGGTACGGTTAAGCCAGCCCCCAGTACTGCTCCAGGGAGGTGTCTAGTCCCTTTCGGCTCGGTATCACCGGGGGGATTGCCTGCGGTAAATCTGTGGTGGCTGGTTATTTGCAGCAGCAGTATGGGGTGCCCATTGTCGATGCCGATATATTAGCGCGGCAAGGGGTTGCCGTCGGCACACCCATTTATCAAGCCATTGTTGATCGCTATGGTGAGGGGATTTGCCGTAATGACGGTACCCTCGATCGCTCCCGTTTAGGGGAAATTATCTTTGCTCAGCCGCAGGAGCGTCAATGGCTAGAGGCCCAAATCCACCCTTGGGTAATTGCCGAGATGGAGCAAGCGATTGATACCTGTGAGCAACCCCTGCTGGCCTTGGTCATTCCCCTACTGTTTGAAGTACATCTTGAAGGGTTAGTGGATCACATTTGGGTAGTAGCGGCTACCCCTGAGCAACAGTTAGCCCGTCTGCAGCAGCGCGATCGCCTCGCTGGGCATGCAGCTGCCCAACGCCTAGCCAGTCAACTGCCCCTAGAGGAAAAAATTCGGCGGGCAGATACAGTGCTCTGGAATACAGGTTCTCGGGAGGAACTTTACCGTCAGGTGGATCAGGCCTTTTCCCTACTGGCCAGAAATGGCAAGGGAAGTTAGCCCCATGGTCACCTGTTGTAGGAAACTTTCTGGATTAATGGGCAAGGGAATGTAGCGCTCAACCCCTTGGTAATTGTCCTTTGACCCCAAAATGAAAATCTTGAGTTGCTCAGGGGTGCAGCGTTGCCGCAACTGATCCACTAACTCCTGCACATTGCCATAGCTAAAGGGTTCTGCCAAAAGAACCGCAATCGGGGTCAGTGCCAGCAAGCGTTCCACTTCAGCATCCACCAGCCAAATCACTTGATAGCCTGCGGTAGTCAAAATCGAGCAGATGAGTGTGGCCGTGGCTTCGTCCTCACTCACAAGAACAATTCGCCCTTCAGGTTCCACCAGCACATCCGTTGTTGCCAGAGGCGGGACATCCAGCTTGAGTTTAGGGGGGTCTGGTGGAGGGTCTGAAGGAATTGCCGGCAGCCCCACCGTGAAGGTACTGCCTTTGCCTTCGGTGGACTCCACATCAATCCAGCCATGGTGCAGATCCACCCACTGCTTGGTGAGGGCTAACCCCAAACCTGCGCCGGTATAGGCGCGGCCAAAGGAGCTATCCAATTGTTGAAATTTTTGAAACAGCAAGGGTTGTAGGTGTGCAGGGATGCCAATGCCATTGTCCTGCACTTGAAAAATGAGTTCATCCTCTTTCCACCATGCCCGTAGAATCACTTCCCCCCTGGCAGGCGTGAACTTGATAGCATTGCTGAGCAGGTTAATGAGAATTTGCTGGATGCGGCGATAGTCTCCCCAAAAGCGATCGCGACTAGGCGGGATCATCAGTTGATGGCGCAGGTTCACCTGATGGCGGTGGGCTTGGGGTTTGGCGACTTCAATGCAGTCCGTACACAGTTGCCGAATTGAAAAGGCGCTGCGATGGAGGTGCGATCGCCCCAATTCTGCCTCCGAGAGATCGAGAATGCTGTTGATTAACTCCAGCAGGTGGGTACCACTCTCATGGATAATTTCCAGATATTCCCGCTGTTTTGCTGTCAATGGGCCAAGAGGCCAGCGCAGTAGGGTGGCGGAAACCCCAATGACACAGGTGAGGGGCGTGCGCAGTTCATGACTCATGGTTGCCAAAAAGTCGTTTTTAATCCGGTGGGCGGCTTCCATAGCACTTAGGGCTTCCCGCAGCGCCTGGGTGCGTTCATTCACCCGCTGTTCGAGGGTGGCCTTTTGCTGTTGTAGTTCGCTGTAGATTTGCGCTTGGTAAATGGCAATGCTTAGGTGTTGACTGAGGTGCGTGAGAAATTCAACCTCCTGGGGTTGCCACTGGCGGGGGCGATCGCACTGGTGAGCAATGAGCACTCCCCAGAGCCTATCTTGAACCATAATGGGCACAATTAGCCATGACTTGATCTGCCAGTGAGCGGCAAAGGACTGGAGGCAGGGCACCTCCGCATAGAACTGTTGAATGTCACTCACCACAATCGCCTCACCCTGACTCAGGCGCTGATAGCTACTGCTAGGTAAAGCTGACCACTGCCAACATTCATCCCATATTCCCAAAACCGAGGGAATTTCGCTATTGCGGCAGGATTCATAGGTGATTTGGCCGTGCAGTTCCCCTTCGGTCTGACCGAATTGCCCCACCAGCAACCGATCCACATCCAAAAACTCGCGAATGCGATCCACGGCTGTTTTCAAGAGTTCAGGCAGCTCCAGGCTCTGGCGAATTTGGGTTGTCACCTGATGCAGCAGCCGTTCTTGGGCTTGGCGTTCATTGAGGGCAGCTGTCACTAGGGGTTGGCAACTTTGGCACTGGGCGGCCATTTCTTCACTGAGAACCGCCATGAGCGCGATCACCAGATCAGCGGGCAACATCTGTTCCTTGGCATTTAAGGGGGTCAGTTGCTGCAAGACAGCGCGGATCAGGGGGCGGCGGTTCACAGGAACTTGGCTACGGATTTTGCGCAAAAAGCGGGCGATCGCCCTAGGGTCAGTGAGAATTTCTACCCGATAGGTACTCATCTGCGGCACGGGTTCTGCCTGCAATAGCAGTGCAAAGGTCTCTGCCACCACGACGAGAAAAGGGGCATCGGCAGACGGGATAACCTCTTCACGGGTGAGGACAGTTGCCCTGCGATGGCTTGCTTCTGCGAGCAGGACTGTGGCAATTCGTTCATAGAAAAATGCTGGTAAAATTCGATCAAAGACGGGCTGGTGCATAGTTTTTTAAGTTCAATCCTTGATCGGTTCATCGCAGGAAGGGGCATCGCCAGGGGCGGTGTGATTACTATCGGCTTTTCCTATTCATTTCTGTTGTAGCGGTTCGGAAGGAACAGGGGAAAAGCCCACCGGTTTTTTTAATGATTGTTGTCAACCTATGCATCGAATTCTTACGTTCAATGATCTGACTATTGCTACAGATAACAGCAATGTTGCATTTCTACAGCAAAGTAGTGCTCCCATTGTTATTTTAACGGGAGCGGATACGGATATTGCTCTGCTGGCCCAAGCCTACCATCAACTGCCAAAGGATTTTCCGTCGCTGCGCCTTGCTAACTTACTGCATTTACAAGCGGCAGCAGCCATTGATGACTATGGCGATCGCGTTCTGGGGAAGGCCGATGTTGTGGTGATTCGCCTCTTGGGGGGACGCAGCTATTGGAGCTATGGTCTCGAGGTGGCACAGCAAATGGTCAGCGATCGGGGGGGACAGTTGATTTTGCTGCCGGGGGACGATCGCCCCGATCTAGAACTGATGAGCCTCTCCAGTTGGCCACTGGCGCAAGTTGATCGCCTCTGGCACTACTTTTGTGAAGGAGGATTGGAGAATATTCGCCGGGCCCTTGAGTTTATTGGCCACTACGGCTGCGGTTGGGGGGCTCCTCCCCGCCCTCCCCAAAGGATTCCCCGCTGGGGCGTTTATCCTATTCAGGGGAAAATAGCAAGGGATTGGCCACAGGTGGGCATTCTCTTTTACCGTGCCCATTACTTGGCGGGCAACACCGCTGTGATTGAGACCCTTGCTCAGGCCTTGATGCAGCGGCAATTGGCGCCTGTTGCCGTGTTTGTCTCCTCGCTCCAAGACCCAGAAATTCAACGGGGACTGCTGGCAGCATGGCAGGGCAAGGTAGAACTGATTCTCAATACAACGGGGTTCGCGATCGCCAAAGCCAACGAGGTCAATCTGTGGCAGCAATTGGACGTTCCCGTTTTACAGGTCATTCTCAGCAGTAGCACGTTTGAAACATGGCAGCAAAACCCCCAAGGGCTCACCCCCCGGGACTTAGCAATGCATGTGGTTTTGCCGGAGGTGGATGGCCGCATCATTACCCGTGCCGTGTCCTTTAAGGCAATAGCACAAATTCAACCAGAGGTGGAAACCACCGTGACCACCTATGTCCCAGTGGGCGATCGCCTAGACTGGGTCAGTGAACTGGCCGCCAACTGGCTGAAGCTCCGCCGCAAAGCCCCAGCTGAACGCCGCATTGCCCTCATCTTAGCCAACTACCCCTGCCGCGATGGTCGCCTTGCCAACGGCGTCGGCCTTGATACCCCCAACAGTACCGTGGCACTGCTCAGGGCACTGCAACAGGCGGGCTATGATCTTGGCCCTAACCCCTTACCCAAGGATGGCGATGCCCTAATCCAACACCTCAGCCGCTATCGCACCAACGACCCCGAAGGCAATCACTGGCGGCTGCCCCGCTATACCCTCTCCCTTGACACCTACCAGCACTATTTTCGGAACCTACCAAGGGCAGTACAGGCGGCCATTAACCAACGCTGGCCGGCACCCACCACCGATCTCCCCATTGCGGGTGACTGTTGGGGGAACATTTTTGTCGGCGTCCAACCCAGTCGGGGCTACGATCGCGACCCCAGTTTGAATTACCATGCCCCCGATTTGGAACCTACCCCAGAGTATCTCGCCTTTTACTTTTGGTTGCGCCATGTCTTTGGGGCGGATGCAATTGTCCATGTGGGCAAGCACGGCAATCTCGAATGGCTGCCGGGCAAAGGGATAGCCCTCAGTGATACCTGCTTCCCTGAAATTGCCCTTGGCCCTGTGCCCCATTTTTACCCCTTTATTGTCAACGACCCCGGTGAAGGCGCCCAGGCCAAACGCCGCGCCCAAGCGGTGATTTTGGATCATCTGACACCGCCCCTCACCCGTGCCGAGTTGTATGGTGGCCTAGAGACCCTCAGCCACTACATTGAGGAATACTACGCTGCTGAGCAGTTTGATCGCCCCCGCTTAAGCGTCCTACGGCAGCAAATTGAAACCCTGGTCCAAGAACTAGATCTAGATCAGGAGATTCCACCCCCCCGACCGCAAGAAACATGGCTAGAATGGCTGGCTCGCACCGATGGCTACCTCTGTGATTTACGGGATGCCCAGATTCGCGATGGCCTACATATTCTTGGCCAATGTCCCCAAGGGCGGCAGTTGCGAGATCTAATGGTGGCGATCGCCCGCACTCCCAGTGACCAGCACAGGGGTCTCACTCGGGCTCTGGCACAGGATCAAGGGGTGGATTTAGACCCCCTCACCGCTGATCCAACCGCTCCCAGTCCTGTCCCCGGCTACCGCTCCGTGGGCGAGTGGCAAAATGCCCTAGAGGCAGAGGCGGCAAAATGGGTAGAAAGTTTGCTTCTGGGTACCCCTGATTTCCCCTGTGGCCGCGCAACTCAGCAGGTACTGGATTGGATTCGCACGGTCCTCTACCCTGCCCTGCAACAGACCCGCCAAGAAATTGACCACTTCCTCCACGGCCTCAATGGTGGCTATGTTCCCAGTGGAGCCGCTGGTGCCCCCACTCGCGGTCGTCCCGATGTCTTACCCACGGGACGGAATTTCTATGCAGTGGATCTGCGGGCAGTGCCGACAGAGGCTGCTTGGGCATTGGCGGAACGAGCGGCGGCGGCACTGATCGAACGCTATTGTCAAGAGCAGGGCGACTTTCCCCGTACCCTTGGCCTCTCGGTGTGGGGCACAGCAACAATGCGCACCGGCGGCGATGATATTGCCCAAGCCCTCGCCCTTTTAGGAGTCCGACCGGTCTGGGAAGGCGCCTCACGGCGGGTGGTCGATTTGGAGGTGATTCCCTTGTCGCTGTTGGGTCGGCCACGGGTGGATGTCATGCTGCGCATCTCCGGTTTTTTCCGGGATGCTTTTCCCAACCTCATTGCCCTCTTTGATGAGGCGGTGCAGCGGGTGAGCCAACTGCCAGAACCCCCCGATCAAAATCCCCTGGCCGCTCAAGTGGCCAAAGAAACAGAGTATTGGCAACAGCAGGGTCTCCCCTTGGATCAAGCTCGGGAACGGGCATGCTTTCGCATCTTTGGTTCCAAACCTGGTGCCTATGGTGCCGGACTCCAAGGACTCATCGAAGCCCAAAACTGGCAGGGGGATGAGGATCTTGCCCGCGCCTACATCCACTGGAGTAGCTATGCCTACACTGGGGAAGCCCACAGCCACAATGCAGCGGAAGCCCTAGAGCAGCGGCTCAGTCAACTGCAAGTGGTGCTGCAAAACCAAGACAACCGCGAGCACGATCTCTTAGATTCCGATGATTATTACCAGTTTCAGGGGGGCTTGACCGTTGCGGTGCGATCGCGATCAGGGCAGCAGCCCACGGTTTACTTTGGCGATCACTCACGGCCAGAGCAGCCGAAAATTCGCACTCTGCAAGAGGAACTGCTGCGGGTCTATCGCTCCCGCGTCATTAATCCCAAATGGCTAGCAGGCATCAAGCGTCATGGCTACAAAGGCGCCTTCGAAATGGCGGCCACGGTAGATTATCTCTTTGGCTATGCCGCTACGGCTCGCTGTGTACCCGATTATGTGTTTACAGGCATCGCCCAGACCTATTTGCTCGATAGCGCAATGCAAGCCTTTGTGGCACGCCATAATCCTTGGGCACTGCGGGACATGGCTGAGCGACTCCTGGAAGCTGCCCAACGCCAACTGTGGCAGGCACCTGATCCGCAGATGTTAGACCGCCTGCGATCGCTCGCCCTTGAGGCCGAAGGTTTAATTGAGGGCAACAGTGCCCCCTAGTACAGCAAAATCAGGCGCAGCACCCGCGCGACTGCCGCCACCAAGCAGACAATCACCAACTGCCCCGGCAAGGCAAAAAGCGAATACTGCTCTAGTAGCTCCACCAAGGGGTAACTCAACTGCCCTGCAAGAGCCAGAGCACTGAGGTAGAGGGCACCGCAGACATGAATGAGCACCAGTCCCCCTAGGCTGCTCAAGGCAAGCCATTCTAAACTAACCCGTTTTTGGGGGCGAAAGGCCAGCCAACCACAGACCCAGGCCCCCGGCACAAAACCCAAGAGGTACCCGAATGTCGGTTCATGCCAATAGCCTAGGCCGCCCCCTTGGGAAAAAACCTGAAACCCGCTCAGCCCCAGAATCAAATAGGCCACCTGTGAGAGAGCTGCGGCTTGCCGTCCCCCCATACAGCCGACAAAGAGAACAGCGGCCACCTGGTAGGAGACTGGTAACGGCTGCACTGGAACCGCTGCCCATGAGGTGGGTAAAACAAACTGCCCCGCCGCGTTAAAGAAGTTGGGGAGGGCGATCGCTGCTTCCATGAACGTTCCGGCAACGGTTAGGAGGAGGCCTAAAATCGCCCACAAAAATTCATCAAGGGGTGACAAGTCGTTTCTCAAGAGCGCTGCAACACGTTCGGTGTAACTGACGGACTCGTATAGTGAAATGTGAGATCTGTATCCCCCATCATGATAATGTCCCCATGGTGTAATACCCGCTCATCCGATAGAGGAGTACCGTTAACCACTGTACCATTGCGACTATTGTTGTCACGGATTAGATACACTACGGCATTGCCACGAGGCCGCAGTTCAATGGTTGCCTGATGCCGGGAAATATAGGGATCATGAATAATAATGTCACAGTCGCTGCCGCGGCCAATTTTCCAGCACGCTTTTCCTGTGAGGTGATACTTGCCCACCACCACGCCTTGGGAGCGCACAAGCAGCCATGCTTGTTTGTCAACATCTGGAAAGCGCATCATGAGGGTTGACCACGAATACTTTTATCATAGGTACTCCATCCGTACTTTTGGAGATGGCTGAGATTTTGAAAATCTATGGGAATCCGAGATTGGGTGCTTTTGATCTGCAGATGTCAACTTCAGTATTTTTACGGATAACAAAAGGTTAGGAACTGTGTTTAGATAGAACCAGGGAAAAACTATTTTAAGTAAAAAAGTTTTTGGAGTAAGGCTCTCACGTATCAATTTAGATACATACATCAGTGAGACAAAATAGCGAGGTAATTTTATTTGCTTTAACTAACTTGTTATAAGGTTCCTATGAACAAGCCGGCCCCAACTTCTTTGACGGAGATTAAAAATCAGGTTGTACCGGCTCAGCAACTCAAGCTACGGCGATCGCTCCTTGCTAATCTGTTAGTTTTCGCAGCCGGGTGTGGCATCCTTGCCTTTGCAGGCTGGTTTCTCTACCGCCATTTAACAACGGTGCGTAGTCGCGATGCAGTTATTAATGGCGTGATTGTGAACGTGCGTGCTCCAGAAGAAGGAACACTGGAGAAACTCCAGGCGCAGGTAGGGGACTTTATCGAACCCACCGCTGCCCCCTTAGCCCTCATAGAAAATGACTATGTCAGTCAAGGCAACGCTCGAGAAGTTGAAAAATGGTTAGAGCGGCGGCGGGGAGAATTAGAAGCTGCTCAGGCAAAGTTGGCTCAATTGCAAAAACTCCTTGCCTCTGCCCAAAGGGATGAACGCAATCAGCACAGACTAGAGGTAGAGCAAACCAATCGCCAAGTGGCTGCTGCTCAAGCAGAACTCGCAGCAGCTCAGGCCAAGCTTGCGGATGCCAAGGCACGCTATCAACTGGCACAAATTAACTACCAGCGCTTTAGCCAGTTAGCACAGCAGGGAGCAGTACCCCAAGCCCAAGCCGATGCGGCTCTAACGGAGTTGCAGCAAAGCCAAGCCCAAGTGGCTGCTCGTCAACGGGATGTGGAAGCTGCGGCTCGCACCGTTGAGGCGCTGGAGGCCGATGCCCGTGCTGCTGCATTGGGGCTGACACTGCGCAACACTCGCAGTAACTATGACCCCCGCCTACGGCTGCAAGAGTTACAAATTCAGATTAGCGAACAGCAGGCGATCGTCCAAGGGATTCAACGGGAAATCGCTGCCCAACAACGACAGGTTGCCCAAGCCCAGCGGGAGGTTGCTCAGCGCAAAGTGGTGAAGGTGACTGCTCCCATTGCCGGTTATGTCTGGCATGTGGATGCCCGTCCGGGGATGTTTCTCGGTAAAGGGGATCAAATTTTGCAGTTGTTGGATTGTGGGCGTCGTTGGATCGATGTCTTTGTGGATGAACAATCACTGCGGCTCATCCATCCGGGCACTCGGGCAAAGATTGAACTCTATGGGGCCAAAGGGAAAGTTCTTCAGGGCACAGTCACCAATATTCGCTCTGGCTTGGGGCGCCTCAACCCCGGTGATGATCAGGTCATTCCAATTCCCGAAAACTATCCGCGTCAAAGTCAAGTGCGTGTTGAGCTAGATTCTGACCACGATTGGGGTGACGGTAACTTTTGCTATGTGGGCTACACTGCACGGGTGACCTTTCAAATTAGCCCCTAGGCTTTTGTATTTAATCCTCTGGGATAGGCAACCTTCATAACAACCTTCATAGTTGCCTTTTATCTAGGCAATAAGGGATATTGATGCAACTTTATTCTTGACCCTGTGAAGTGCAGCACCATTCATAGATAAGATTAAATCTAATCAGTCTTATCCATAGCCATAAGCGGGGTTTATGTTGCAATCATTGGCGGACACAGTATGGCTCATTCCCTTCTACTCCCTGACAGGAATGGTGCTGTCCTTGATTTGGTCACCGGGGATTACGCGGAAAACGGGGCCACGGCCAGCGGGCTATTTGAATATCTTGCTCACCTTTTTCTCCTTTGTGCATGCCCTGTTGGCAACGGTGGCGATCGCCAACCAACCACCGCAGTATTTGCACTGGACGTGGCTGGATGTGGCGGGTCTGCACTTTGACATTCCCGTTGAAATTTCGATCTTGACAACTACCGCCCTGATGCTGATCACGGGCTTAAATTTGCTGGCCCAGGTTTTTGCGGTGGGCTACATGGAGATGGATTGGGGCTGGGCCCGCTTTTTTGCACTGCTTGCTCTTTTTGAAGGGGGCATGGGGGCGCTGGTCCTCCTTGACTCTCTCTTTTTCAGCTATGTGGTCTTGGAAATTCTGACCCTTGCCACTTACTTGCTGATTGGACTGTGGTTTAACCAGCCCTTGGTGGTGACGGGTGCCCGCGATGCCTTTTTAACGAAACGGGTAGGGGACTTAGTGCTACTGATGGGAGTGTTGGCGATTTACCCCCTTGCCGGTTCTTGGAATTACGACGATTTAGCGGCTTGGGCGGCAACGGCTCAAGTGAACCCCACCCTTATTACTCTGATTTGTTTAGCGCTAATTGCAGGTCCGATGGGGAAATGTGCCCAGTTTCCCCTGCACCTGTGGCTGGATGAGGCAATGGAAGGGCCAATTCCCGCCTCGATTTTGCGGAATGCAGTGGTTGTGTCTACGGGGGCATGGGTGCTGGTGAAGCTGACACCAGTCCTCAGCCTTTCCCCATTCGCTCTAACGGCCTTGTTGGTGATTGGGAGCGTCACCGCCTTAGGAGGAACCTTGATCGCCATTGCCCAAGTGGACATTAAACGCGCCCTCTCCTATTTGGTGAGTGCCTACATGGGGTGGGTGTTTATTGCTGTTGGCCTCAAGGAGCCGGGCTTAGCTTTTGTCTTTATCCTCACCTATAGCCTGGCCATGGCACTGCTAATGATGAGCATCGGCGGCATCATCTGGAATAGTATTACCCAAGATCTGCGCCTGCTGGGTGGGCTGTGGTCCCGGCGCCCCATTTCAGGGATCTCCTTCCTCGTCGGCTCCGCAGGGCTGCTGGCGGTTCCACCCTTGGCCAGCTTTTTCCCCCAGGCAGAATTGCTGGATACAGCTTTTGCCCAGCTGCCTTGGGTCGGGGTGGTGCTTCTGTTGATGAATACCTTTGCTGCTTTTAGTCTTGGGCGCACATTTTGCCTAGTTTGGGGCGGTGAGGTCCAACCGATGACGGCGCGATCGCCCGAGGTCTTTTGGCCGATGATTTTGCCGATGACCGTTGATCTGGGGTTCGTGCTGCATTTGCCCATTCTCATGGGGCGCTTTGATTGGGTGATTTGGACCCAGCCTTCCTTGACCACCGCTGCTGCACTGACTGTAACTGCTCTTTTGGGCTGGGGTGCAGCCGCATGGGTCTATCTCGGCAAAGCAGTTCCCAAACCCGTGCAGTTCCCCCTACCGTCGGTGCAGGATCTGCTGGCTTACGACTTCTATACGCCAAAGCTCTACAGGGCAACGGTGGTGGGAGTGGTGGATATTATTTCCCGCATTACCGCTTGGTTTGATCGCACGTTTGTGGACGGGACCGGCAATGCCTTTGGCGTGGTCACCCTTTTGGGGGGCGATCGCCTGAAATATAGTACAACGGGGCAATCCCAGGCCTATATCCTCACCATTTTGATGGGCGTTGCCATTCTAGTCATTGCCATTTGTTGGCCCCTGCTGGCCTAGTGCTCCATTCTTTGAGGTTTCTGCCCTATGCTGACACTGTTAATTGTTTTGCCAGTGATCGGTTCCCTCCTGATGCCGCTGCTGCCAGAGCGAGTCCTACGTTCGGTTACTTTAGTTATCGCTGGTGTCACCTTTGCCCTGTCCCTCTGGATGCTGACACAGTTCGATGTCCAGCAGAGCGCACTGCAATTTACGGAATTCCTGCCGTGGCTGTTGCCCTTGGGATTGAACTATTCCCTTGGTGTGGATGGTCTCTCGCTGCCCCTCATTGTTTTGGGAACCTTCTTGACCCTTGGGGTTGTATTGACGGGTGAAAAAAGTGGACAGCGGCTTTTTTATGCCCTTGTTCTTTTGGCCAATGCCGGCATTACAGGTGCCTTGGCTGCCCAGAATCTGCTGCTGTTTGTTCTCTTTTATGAACTTGAGTTGGTGCCCTTTTACCTGTTGATTTTGATCTGGGGTGGGCAGCGTCGTGAGCAAGCGGCGGTCAAGTTTCTCATCTATACGGCAGTGTCGGGCATTCTTGTCCTCGCTGCCTTTTTGGCAATGGGCTGGCTGACCCACGCTCCTAGTTTTGACTGTGCCGATATTCAAATCGCTGGCTTGGCACCCACCACTCAAGGGATTCTGCTGTTGCTGTTGATCTTGGGCTTTGGGATCAAAATGCCGTTGGTGCCCCTCCACAGTTGGTTGCCTGATGCCTATGTAGAAGCTTCAACTCCGACAGCAATTCTCCTTGGGGGGGTATTCGCAAAACTAGGTGCCTATGGCTTGGTGCGTTTTGCCCTAGGCGATTTTCCAGAGGTTTGGGGGCAGTTTTCTGGTCCCTTGGCGATCGTGGCGGCGGTGGGGATTGCCTATGGTGCCCTTGCGGCCATTGCCCAAAAGGATATTAAACGGATGGTGGCCTACAGTTCCATTGGCCACATGAGTTACGTCCTCCTAGGGGCAGCGGCTCATACCCACCTCAGCATGGTGGGGGCGATCGCCCAAATGGTGAGTCACGGCCTCGTCTTGGCACTCCTGTTCTATCTGGTGGGCGTGATTGAAACGAAAGTCGGCACCCGGGAACTGAATGTGCTCAATGGCTTGCTCAATCCGCTGCGGGGGTTGCCGACCACCAGTGCCCTCTTAATTTTGGGTGGCATGGCGAGCGCGGGTATTCCAGGACTTGTGGGGTTTGTGGCGGAATTTTTGATCTTTCAGGGCAGCTATGGAGTTTTCCCCGTGCCAACCCTGATTGCTGTGGTGGGCACTGGCCTCACAGCTGTTTATTTCGTGATTATGATCAACCGCACCTGCTTTGGTCGCCTTGACAATGCCACTGCCTACTACCCGCGCGTGGTGTGGTCAGAGAAAATGCCAGCCCTCGTCCTGACCCTGTTGATTCTGTTTTTGGGGGTTCAGCCCACCTGGCTGGTGCGTTGGAGTGAAACCACCAGTGCTCAGATCGTTGCTGCCGTCCCCAGTGCCAATGAAATTGTTGCCACCTTAGCCAAGCGTTAGGAGAATTTCCCATGGTTCAAGCAATGGAGCGCCCCAGTTCTGCCAAGCTGCCACCCCTAGATCATCCCCTCGCCGATATTATTTACCGCCTTGAGGCAGGAGGTGCCCTGATTCCCGATACCCCCGTGAACCTGATGAAAATTATCGGGATGTACAAGGCCTACTCAATTCCAATGGACTTCTACTGGCGGGACTTGCTCTATCTCGGTGAGCGGGTCTTTATTAATCCCTTTCCCTTCTTTAAGTATTTTCCGACCAAGGAATACTTTGAGTTGCCGAATCACTACGCCGGTGATACTGCCGATCTGCGGATTTGGCGCGGCCCTGCCCATGCCCACCCGGAACTCATGGAATTTATTGAAAAAGGGGAGACCGGCAAAATGCCCCGTCTGCTCCACCACCTCTGGCATGACCGCATCAACATGGAATTTTCCGAAGATTTAGCGCGGGCAATGATGTGGCACCGCATGGGCGGTCAGTTGGATATTTACCTTGACTCCGAGGAGTATAAAGCGGCAGCGGATAAGGCGATTCGTGCCTACTTCAAGCGCAACCCATTGATGCTTGGGCTGTACAAACTCTTTCCCGACCTCTTTTTAGAGCAGGCTCGCCAAGCCACGTACATGAATGTGCTGGGGCTATTTTGGGAAGTGATGGCACCCGTCTTCTTTGAGATTAGCGATCGCTACGATGAGGGCAGTATTACCAGTGTCAAGGATGCCATGAACTTCTTGGTCAATGGAATTTTTGCCGCTGCCGGTCGCCCTATTTACCACCATGTCTATATTGACGATGAGGTTCATGTCCTCGTGCCCAAAGAAAAAGGGTTTATGTGGCTCTACGAGGCGGCCTTCCCCTATGTGGAAGCGGTCTTTTACCGCACTTCTCCTTTCCGCGGCACAAAGTCCTACAATGCCCAAGCCAATCAGGTGCCCACTGATCAGGTGGACTTCCACTATGGTATTCTCTTTGCCGATAAATTCCCTGTGGGGACGGCGGGGATTCCACCAACGCTGCTCCACCAAGATATGTATCACTTCTTACCCCAGTACCTAAGGGATTACTTCCACCAGCACTGTCGCGGTGAGGATGATATTTTGGTGCAATTGGGCATTGCCTTCCAGCACGCTATGTACACCGTGACCTCCGCCGTTTTGCAAGCCACCCGTGCTGCCTTCTACTACCCCTTGGATGATCCCAATCCAGAGCATTTAATGGCGAATCGGCGCTTCTTTGTTGCCCAGATGGATCGCTTTTTGCGGCCCCAGTACGGCATTGCTGAAGCCTGCAAAATCCGCAATGTTCAAGATCCCAATTACTTGTAGTTATTTGTATTTGTAGAAAGTTGTAGGGCAGGAGAAGGGAGAGGGGGTGTATCTCTTCTCCCTTTTTGCTAGGCTGGAAGCAAAGTAAATTTTTGTAACGAGGTGTTACTGCTGTGGCTAAAGTCGAAATCTATACGTGGTCCCGTTGTCCTTTTTGTATTCGGGCAAAGCAATTGCTGACGCGCAAAGGAGTGAAGTTTACGGAGTACGTCATTGATGGAGATGAAGCTGCCCGTAGTGCGATGGCAAAACGAGCCCATGGCCGGCGATCGGTACCGCAGATTTTTATTGACAATGAACACATTGGTGGCTGTGACGATCTCTATGCCCTGGAGGCTCAAGGAAAATTGGATGCCCTGTTGCAAGAGGTCGCTTAGTGGATATTGCCTTTATTATTGACCCGATCGCCAGCCTTGACCCCGGCCACGATACCAGTGTGGCCTTGATGGAGGCTGCACAAGCGGCAGGGGCACGGGTGTGGGTAACGGAAATTTCCCAACTGCTGATCCAAGAAGGTCAGGTATGGGCGGCGCTGACCCCGATCCGGTTGTCGCCAGTGCAACTGGTGGATGGCCAGTGGCAGATTCCCCAACCTTGGTTTCAGCCGGGCGCAGTCGCATGGCGCCCCCTCAATACCTTCCGAGCAGTGTGGATGCGCAAGGATCCGCCCGTCAACGCCGCCTATCTCTATGCCACCTACTGTCTTGATTTAGTCGATCCCCAAACCACCCTTGTCCTCAACTCGCCAGCGGGGCTACGCCATGCCAATGAAAAGATGTATGCTCTGCAATTTACCAGTGTGATTCCCAAGACCATTGTGACTGCAGACAAGCAGCGCCTCCGTGAATTTGTGCAGCAGCAGGGCATGGCGGTGCTCAAACCCTTGGGGGGCAAAGGGGGCGAAGGCATTCTCTTTTTGCAGGCGGGCGATCGCAACCTCAACTCCATGATTGAAATCAGTACCCAACGGGGACAACTGCCTGTGATGCTGCAGGAATACCTACCCGCGGCTAAGGATGGGGACAAACGGATTATTCTCCTCAACGGCCAGCCGATCGGTGCCGTTAATCGGATTCCCACAGGGGATGAATTTCGGGGCAATATGGCCGCGGGTGGGCGCGTGGCAGCCGCAGAGATTACGGAGCGCGATCGCCAGATTTGTCAAACCCTCGCTCCTGCCCTTCAACGCGATGGCCTCTATTTTGTTGGCATTGATGTTATCGGCGGCTACTTAACAGAAGTGAATGTGACTAGCCCCACTGGTGTTCGCGAAATTGATCGCCTCAATGGGACTTGCCTCGCTCAACAGGTGATGACTTGGCTATTCAGTTAATGTTCCATTCATTCAATTCTCTGGATCAGATGGAAATGTTTTTGCAGCAATTGTGCTAACTGCATAGGAGGCTTAGGGAATTCAGGTATAGGTTGAATAGGGTAAATTTTTGCCAATAGAGTTCCTAGATGCGGACCGTTTAACAAGTTGGAGCTTTGGCTGCGGGACAAATCCAGATTGTCAACTCTAATGATTTAAGGATTAACTGTGGCTACTCCCCTAAGCAGTAAATGCCTAGATTGTGTGAGCTATTATGGTCTATTATCTGAATTCTACCCCCGTGAAATCAGTGAAATTGAGGTCAGTTGCAATAGTTTCCAACAGTTCGCGAGTTTTAGCTATAGGGATTAAGGCCCTTTTTACAGGAGCCAGCCTCTTAAGCAAAACTGCTGTACTGAGTCTGCTACTTTTCCCTATAATGGGTAATCTACGTTGTTTAGCATATCTATGAGTCGCGGCACGCTCTTCGATAAGGTTTGGGAACAGCACACAGTAGCTACACTGCCTTCAGGGCAAACTCAACTGTTTATTGGCCTGCACCTGATCCACGAAGTGACGAGTCCCCAAGCCTTTGCCATGCTGCGGGAGCGAGGGTTGCCAGTGCTCTATCCCCAGCGAACGATAGCGACTGTGGATCACATTGTGCCTACAGATACGCTGGCGCGTCCTCTCCAAGACGCCCTTGCCGAAGAGATGCTGCAAGCCCTTGAGGCGAATTGCCGTGCCCACAATATTCCCTTTTTTGGGATTGGCTCCGGTCGTCAGGGCATTGTCCATGTCATTGCCCCGGAGCAGGGGTTAACGCAACCCGGGATGACAATTGCCTGCGGCGATAGCCACACCTCTACCCACGGTGCTTTTGGGGCGATCGCCTTCGGTATTGGCACCAGTCAAGTGCGGGATGTTTTGGCCACCCAGACCCTTGCTCTCAATAGGCTGAAGGTTCGCAAAGTGGAAGTCAATGGCTCCCTTGGGGCTGGCGTCTATGCCAAAGATGTCATCCTGCACGTTATTCGCCACCTGGGTGTCAAAGGTGGTGTTGGCTATGCCTATGAATTTGCCGGTACCACCTTTGGCCAACTTTCAATGGAGGAACGCATGACCGTCTGCAATATGGCCATTGAGGGAGGTGCCCGCTGCGGCTATGTCAACCCCGATGAAACCACCTTTGCCTACCTCAGGGGACGCCCTTTTGCCCCCCAAGGAAAAGCCTGGGACGAAGCGGTGGCATGGTGGCGATCGCTAGCCAGTGATGCGGATGCTGAATACGATGATGTTGTTACATTTGCGGCTGCTGATATTGCACCGACGGTGACCTGGGGCATTACCCCCGGCCAGAGCGTTGCGGTGGATGGAACCTTGCCCACCCTAGAGAGCTTGCCCGAAGCAGAACGGGCGATCGCTGCAGAAGCCTATGCCTACATGGATCTACAACCAGGTCAGCCCATTCAAGGAACCAAGATTGATGTCTGCTTTATCGGCAGTTGTACCAATGGGCGCATCAGTGACCTGCGGCAGGCGGCCAAAGTTGTCGAAGGGCGCAAAGTCAAACCCGGTGTCAAAGCCTTCGTTGTCCCCGGTTCAGAACGAGTGAAAGCCCAAGCCGAAGCTGAAGGCCTAGATGTCATTTTCAAAGCCGCAGGGTTTGAATGGCGCAACCCTGGCT
>NZ_JACOMP010000272.1:0-11587 GCF_014466085.1 Thermosynechococcus sp. OHK43 | reverse complement strand
GGTGGTGGTGGATAGTAGTAAACTGGTGCAGCAATTGGGTTCCACCTTCCCCGTACCGGTGGAAGTCTTACCCTTTGCTATCACTCCTGTCACCCGTGCCCTGCAGGCCCTGGGGGGGCGGCCGGAACTACGGATGGGGGTCAAAAAAGACGGCCCAGTGGTCACAGATCAAGGGAACCTTGTCCTTGATGTCAAGTTTGATGATATTCCTAACCCCGCTGAACTGGAGAAAACAATTAACAACATTCCCGGCGTTGTCGAAAATGGTCTTTTTGTCAACCTTGCTGATGTGATTCTCATTGGCGAAATCCTGGATGGCCAACCCCATGTGCGGGAAATGCGCTAAGGCGAGGCCGCTTGTTCTCTGTCGTTCATCGGCGGTCAACAGCAGCTAGAAACGGAGTGTCTTGAGCCCAGCCGCTAACTGACAATCGGGAAATCACACCCCCACATCGTTCAAAATTCAAAATTGATGTTCAAAATTGATGCCATGGGCCTCAAGTCTGCCCATGATTGCGCACACCAAAGGGCACGTGCACAGAGGGAATTGCTCCTGCTGCTGATTCCAGGTGGGTCCGTTGATCGTCGAAGAAAATGTGGGGTTTGAGTTGCCGAAGAATGCGCACTTTCTCGATACCCCCTAGGAAAAAGGTTTCATCGGGCATGACTCCCCAACTGTTGAGTGTGGTTACCACCCGCTCACTGGCCAGGATATTGCGGGCAGTGACAATGGCAATTCGCAATAGCCTCCGATAGCTGGCATCCTGTTGCTCTTTGACCATCTCTAACTGTTGAAAGGCCGACAGTTTTTTGAAGAGATCACTCAAGGGGCCTGGATTGTGGGGAATATCGGCCTTTTGCAGTTCATGGGCTTGAAATTGCTCGAGATCCCCTTGGCGAAAGACCACTTCGGCCTCATCATCCGCCAGTACGCCATCAAAGTCAAAGGCAATCCGCAACTCGGCATCCTCTTCGTGATCGGTGATGGTGGAGGGAATGACCATGCCTGCAGGATAACCAGCCTCGATCGCCTGCTGCACATCCGTTGCATTTGCCGAAAGAAACAGAGACACATTAAAGGCAGGAATGTAGGGGTGGGGAGATTTTCCCCCTAAAAAGGCGGCGCGGGTGATATTGAGGCCGTAGTGTTGAATTGAATAGAAGACCCGCTGACCTGTGTCCGGATCATTTCTAGAGAGGAGCACCACCTCCACTGGCTCCTGTTCGGGATAGGCACGGTTGAGATTCAGAAAGCGGCGAATAAAAGGAAACGCCACCCCCTTCGGCAAGACATCATATTTCCTTTCTCGCTGAAATTGGCGGTACTTTTCGGTCCCTTCATTGCGAAAGACATCATCCGCCTCCCCCAAATCAAAGAGGGCACTGGAGGCCACCGCAATCACTAATTTCTTTTCAATTGGGTATCCCATTGCTGCGTGTCCGATAGTGGGATTGAAGGGCACTGCGCAGTTGAGCGATCGCCCCCGGCCAATCGCCGCGCCGGGGTTGACGAATGAGCTGTGCTGAAGGATACCAAGGCGATCGCGATCCCTGAGAGAACCACCGCCAATCTGCCACAAAGGGCAACAGAATCCACAGGGGTTTCCCCAGGGCACCCGCTAGATGGGCCACGGCTGTGTCAATGGTAACTACGGCATCTAACTGCTGGATCAAAAGCGCCGTATCCAGAAAGTCCCCCATATAGGGCTGGCAGTCAATCACCCCCGCCTGCCGTAGGGATTCACCCTCCGCCGGCGATCGCTCCTTTTGCAGGCTATACCATTGGACATCCAATTCCTGCAGCAGCGGCAGGAAGTACTCGAGGGGACAGGACCGCTGGGCTGTGGTGCAGGTTTGACTATGGCTGGCCCAAACCAGACCAATCCGCGGTTTGGCCACATTAAACATACTGTGGGGTCGGGGGGCGGGTAACTGAAAATAGGGACTGAACTTGGGAAAGTGCTCTTGATCGATGCCTAAGTAGCCAGGCAAACTCAACAGGGGGCTGTGGTAGTCAAACTCCGGCGGGATATCCTCAGTACTGATCACCTGAATAGCGGGCAGGGTTTGACAGAGGCGCATCAAGGGGGGGTAGGCAGCAAAAATCACCCGTTGGGCACGGCGGGCCAGCAAAGGCAGTAAGCGTGCAAACTGAATACAGTCCCCTAGGCCTTGTTCACTATAGACAAAGAGTGTTTTTCCCGCCAGAGACTGACCTCGCCAGCGGGGTTGGGGATAAGAACGCAATCCCCCCTTGGACTGCTGCCAGCGCCACTCATATTCCTGCCATCCCTCCCGGAAGTGCCCCAACATGAGCAGGACCAAGGCCAAATTGAGCCGCACCTCCACCGCTTGGGGGTCAAGGGCAACGGCTTGGCGAAAGTGAAGGAGGGCAGCTTGAGGATCGCCGCTTTCCAGAAGGGCTGTGGCCAACCCTGCTTGGGCTGCACTATTGAGGGGATCGACACTGAGACAACGTTGGTAATAACTAATTGCCGCTGCAAGGTCTCCTTGAGTAAGGCAAATTTGACCCAGTTGCAACAGCGCCTGGGGGTGCTTGTTATCCCGCAGCAGCACTTCTTGGTAGCGATCGCGAGCAGCGGCGAGGTTGCCCTGTAAATGGAGGGCGTAGCCCAGGTTGTAGTGGGCGGCTAAGAGTTCTGGATTGGCACCTAGGGCAGCTTGAAACTGCACAGCGGCGGCTGCATAGTTCTTCAGTTCTAAATAGGCACTGCCCAGATTGTTGTGGACATCCGCTTGACCCGGTTCAAGGTACAGTGACTGTTCATAGCAGGCAGTGGCTTCTGTGAGTTTGCCTTGGGCGTGCAGACAGAGTCCCAAGTTATAGAGGGTCGTGGGCAAGTCGGGATTCAAGGAGAGAGCCTTTTGGTAGCAGGCGATCGCTGCCTCAGTATCCCCCAAGTCCAGATAGGCATTTCCCAAGTTGCTATGGGCTTCTACCCACTCCGGCTTGACTTCAAGGGCACGTTGATAATGGGTAAGGGCAGCCGCCGGTTGCTGCAGCAAATCATGGAGAACGACTGCCAAGCGATAATGGGAAGGAGCATGCCACGGATCAAGGGCGATCGCCTGCTCGTAGGCTGTCCGCGCCTCAAGGGGCTGTGCCAGTTGTTCAGCAATTAACCCCAATAGATAATAGGCCTCTGGCTGCGGCGTCTGTTCAATAACTTGACGTGCACACTGCTGTGCTTTGCTCCAGTGCTGTTGTTGATACAGTTGCCAAGCCTTTTTTAGCAGCGAGGCAGTCCGCCACCCAAGGATACCCACGGCTATTGTGATGAGCAGTTATTCAAATAATAGGCAACAGCAGTGGCAATCGTAGAATTCCCGTTGAGATTCAAGGGGGTGGGGTCTTGGGGCGGCTGCGGTTCTATTCGCAGAAAATCCCAATGACCACCCAAAAACTCTTCATGGCTGAGGATTTGATGGTAGTGGTGTGCCTGTAATCCGGCTACCAAAAGGGGGCCTTCAGCAAAATCATCACGTCGAATCGTTGCCACCGGTACCCCCAAGCGACAGGCCTCGGCGTAGGTGCCATAGCCGGGCTTGGACACAACTCGACCACAGAGGGGCATCACATCCACCGGCCGCAGTTGACGACCACAGAGCTTCAGTAAGTTTGGCATATTCTCCGGCGCAGCTCCATCAAAAGTGAGAAACTGCCAATCGGGAAACGCCTTGAGGGCTTCGTAGGGAATGGCTTGCAAGCCCAAACCACCAAAGGTCAATAGAACCGTGCGATCGCGGGGGGTAGCAAGGCCAAGGCGCTGCCGCAACTCCTCTGGTTCAAAACGCGGTTCGGCTCCCGTCAGTCCCACCGGTTCCTTGCAGGGAAACGCATTGAGGGGCTCAGCAAAGGGCAGTTGAAACAGGCGATCGCACCCGCTATAAAGATCACTCACCCAATCCGCAATCTCAATAAAATCATCGCCAAAGGAGCGATAGATAAAATCCCAGCCAAAATTACTGGCCATCCAACAGGGCACCCCGGCTCCATGGGCGATCGCCACCGCCAACGGTGGAACATCCGCCAACACCAACTGCGCCCGATTCTGTTGAATAAAATCCACCTCCGCGCGGATTAACTCAGGGGCTGCCGCCTGCAGGGCCAAGAGCTTGGCACGGGTTGCGGTCAAATCCATGTGCAGACTATCGGCTTGTACAACCCCCAGATCAAGGGCACGGGGACGATGAATAAACTCCCCCTCCAGGTTTGCCTGCAACAACCAATAGGGAGCAGCCGTCACGATGAGCGGCAAAAGATCCGGCACTTGGCGGCGAATGGCATTCACGAGCGCCGTTGTCCGCGCCACATGACCAAAGCCATGATTGGTGATTGCCACGTAGAGAGCCGGTCGAGCCACTGGGGTGTTTTTACCAAAACCGATGCAATCTTAACATTTGTAACAACTCGCTAGTGGTATTCCCAGAGTCTTTTTTTGAATCACTCATTTCCCGCTGGGTACCTAGAATAGATTTACTCCAATCTATTCAAGCAATACATAAGATAGATTTATTGGTGGTATTTATGAATTTATGTTGCTTTCTATAAAGATATGTAACATACTATTGACTAGGAGGCAGAGATAACCATAGCAACACGCTAGATATTTAACATCTCTGAAGCATATGACCTACACCACCGATACTCGTTTCACTCCCTCAACACTCGCTACGGCCGTTCAAGAGGTCACCACGCTTTTCAACTGCCTGAGCGTCGATGACAAACTAGGACTCCTGTGGTTCCTCTACACTGAAACGGGTCGTTCAATTACAGCCGCCGCCCCTGGTACGGCTCGCCTACAGCTGGCGGAAGGGCTACTCAATCAGGTCAAAGCCCTCAGTTTTGATGAGCAACTCCAATTTATGCGTGACTTGGTGGCCAATGTGGACACCCCTCTCACCCGTGCCTACGGGGTCTTTAGCCCCAACACCAAGCTCGGCTTCTGGTACCAACTGGCAGAACTGATGAAACAGGGGTTTGTGGTACCTGTGCCCCCCGGTTATACCCTGAGCCGCGATGCTGATCGCGTGTTTGAGGCCATCAAAGCCCTTGACTTTGGTCAACAGATTACCGTCCTGCGGAATGCGGTGGTCGCCATGGGTGTGGATCCCCTTGCCGTCTAATTGAGATGCCATGGGTTACGCCAGGGGGCAACTTGCTCCCTTTTTTTTCTCGATTCAAACCCCTGAGGACCTGAAAATATGACCCATCTTGTTCATTCCATTCCCGGTATTGATGAACCGACGCTGATTGCCTATTTTGCTGCCCTCAATGGTGAACGCTACGAGGATGTGGCTGGCCTGTTTGCTGAGGAGGGAGTGCTCTATCCACCCTTTGAGGATCCCATCATTGGCCGTGGGGCGATCGCCCACTATCTCCACCTGGAAGCCGTGGGTATGCGAGCAGAACCCCGCACAGGAGAACTACTGAGCACAGAGGGCATAGAACGTCGCTACCGCCTCATCGGTAAAGCTAAGCTCCCCCTCTTTAGTGTCAATGTCGCTTGGCAATTTGGCCTCAATCCTAAGAATCAAATCACGTTTGTGAAAGTGGATTTGCTAGCCACCTTGGAGGAACTCCTCAACTATCAGCCTCTGCGTCAGCAGCGCTAGGGCGACTGGAAAACACCTCGGACTCTAAGGCCTCTACGCGATCGCGCAAATTGTGGAGAATACCAGAATGACTCAGGCGTACCGCTGCTAACTGTTCCCGCAGACGATCGCAGTTCTCGGACAGTTGTTGGCGCAGATAAATCACTTCACGGCTGAGAGCATTGACTCGTCGCTCTAGATTCGCCACCCGTTCAGGCAAATGATTGGCTTGGGTATAAAATTTGCAAACAATGTCAACAATTGCCGCCTCAAGGCTAGCCAATTGATGCTCCCGCTGATAGGCATACAGCCAACTGAGAACCTCTGGCGGTAAATGTTCTGTAATTGGCGACTCAGAATTCACGATTCTATCCTTTGGCAGGCAGTATTTCTATTTTGTTTTCTTTGTTTTCTATTTTGTCGCTTTAGGGAAAGTCGTGCGAGCGGGTCGAGGTATGGGAATAGACGCTTGTAGTCAGGCAAGGCCACGGCCACTGAGCAACAACTTGGGAGACGTCAGCCAAAAGAGTTGACTATTGCCAAGGGGATCAGTTTCTGGAATCTTCAAGCCAATGATGCCTGCCTTCTTGAGTTCGATGTGTCCCAAGGCTTTGCCACAGGTGAGAAGTTCTGCCCAGTGACTGAGATTGGGTTCATGACCCACCGCCATTAGGGCACCCGCATGTTCTTGACGCCAGTGGCTGAGCCAACGGAGCCATTCTTGCAGGCTGCCACTCGGAGCCAGTAGGTCAGAAATTATCAGCTCGGGAGCAACCCCCACTTCAAGGAGAATTTCTGCCGTTTGCCGTGCCCGCACCAGTGGGGAGGAGAGGATGAGTTCTGCCTCAATGCCTAAATCGAGTAACCGCCGCGCAATCTGCTGGGTTTTCTTTTCGCCTTTGGCCGTTAGGGGGCGATCGCTATCACTGCCTGCAAACATTTCCCGTTCGACCGCAAGGCCGTGGCGGAAAAAAAAGACTGTTAGCTCCGTCATAAAGACCTAAAAGTTGACGACTGCGAACCGTGCCTCACTCCGTGCCGTGGAGGACATTGTTCTTGGGATTGACGAGGTGGAGGAGCTTCTGCTTAATCTGGGTATCGTAAACGCTCCACTTGAGTTTAGCGTATTCTGGATTCTCATTGAGCCCCGACAAGAAGCCCACGGGAATTTCAAAACCGCCAGCTTGGGAGCGACCACCACCAAAGAAGCGGCCCTGACTATCCTTACCAAAGGCCTCCTTGATAAACTCATCGGGGTCAAGGGTAATTTTTGTCGTGCGCAGCGAGCCAATAATCAGTTCTACCTCTTCATCTTCGTCGTGGACAAGGCCATAAACAACGGCGGTGTGGACGTTCTCCTCGGTTACCAGAAAATCTGCTGCTTGGGGAATGGCATCGCGGTCTTCGTAGCGGATGTAACCCACGCCAGATATTGAGAAATTGTTGTGAATAGAGCGGTTTTTCAGCGATCGCTCGATGACATCCATCACCTGCTTCGAGCGGTGGGACTGCAAAATGGTGTTCAGCAGTTGATAGTCAATGAAGCGACTCAAAAAGGCCGCTGCTAGAAAGTCCTCTTCTTTGGCTTGTTTGAGGCAATCGGTGTCGGAGCGCAGACCATGCATCAGAGCTGTGGCACATTTCACATGGACCGGGTTGCTACTATCGAGAGTGAGGAGCCCTGCTTGCAGGTATTGGGTAAAGATAGTGGCGGTGGCGCGGGTCGTTGGCCGAATATCTGTAAACTCGGCTTGAATAGTTTCTTGGAGACTGTGGTGATCAATAATGGCGATCGCTGGCAGCCTGGCCTCCTGCACCAGAGGGAGCAATTGGCTGGTGGTGCCTTGGTTATCAATGAGGACATAGCCCTGGTAGCAGCTACAGTCCCGCTGCTCTTTATTTTTAGTTCCCTGCACAGACCAGCGCACTAGGGGCATCCCCGTCAGCCGCGCTAGGGTAATATTCTCCTGATGGCTGAGGGCACCGGCGTAGGCAATATCGCACTGAATCTCAAATTGCTCAGCAATCAGCTTATAGGTCCATGCCGACGAGAGGGCATCTGGGTCAGGAAAGTCTTGGAGAATAATCAACTGACGCGTCCCGCGATGGCGTTCCAGCATTTGCCGTAGGGCCTCAGCACGGGGGTCACTCAAGCGAACTTCTGCCTTCACTAAATCCGTTTTGCTCGTGTCTGCTTTCACCAGTGCGTTACCATTCAGTTCAAGGTGTGTCGCCTCAACGTCACTGGGAGCAGATTCACTGACTTCAACTGGATAGGGAGAGTGCATAGTTGTTTCAGCGTTGGATAGCAGGGTTGAACCCAATGGGGAACGCCCAGAAGAGAATTGTCGTCACTATACTGTCAACGACTCTATCTCGATCTTGGCAGATATTTTACCGTTTGGCATCCCCCCTTGGACAGCGGTTGTGGCAGTGGCGATCGCTCCCTCCTTGGCAGCCTTTAGTCTTCACTCTGGCGATCGCCCTCTTTTTCGCAGGAACCCCCAGCGGCAAAGCGCAGCAGGTGTGGCGAGGCACCGAAGCAGTCACCCTACAGCGAGCCTATGGGGAGTGGCAGCGGCAGCACATCCTCTACCTCGGTGAAACCCATGACAGCGTTGCTGATCATGCGGCACAGTTGTTGATTTTGCAGGAATTGCAGCGGCGGCGCCCCCTGGCGATCGCCCTAGAAATGATTCAGCGTCCTTTTCAAGCCGCCCTGGATGCCTACATTGGCGGTGAAATCACAGAGATGGAATTGCTGGTGCAAACCCAATATGCCCAGCGCTGGGGCTTTCCTTGGTCGCTGTATGCACCGATTTTTCGCTTTGCCAAGGAGCAGCAGATTCCCCTAATTGCCTTGAATACACCCACCGAAGTCACTCGCCAAGTGGCACGCCAAGGCCTAGAGAGCCTAGGGGAAGAGGATTTTCGCTATATTCCGCCCCTGGCAGATATTGACTTGAGTAACACCGCCTATCGCGATCGCCTGCAGGAGATTTTTATTGCTGCCCATGAAGGGGTAAGCCACAGTATGAATTTTGACTTCTTTTACCAAGCCCAAGTCCTTTGGGATGAAACCATGGCCAAAGTCGTTGCTAAACATCATCAGCAGCATCCCGATCGCCTGATTGTGGTGCTGACGGGGCGGGGTCATGTTTATTTTGGGGATGGCATTCCCCAACGGGTACAGCGACGGCTTTCCCCCAACCTGCGCCAAGCAATTATCCTCCTGAATCCGACAGCAACCGAAAAAGCCAAACCCGGCATTGCCGACTGGTTCTGGCAAAATGATCCACCCTAGCCTCTCCTAGTCAGCTAGGCCATGTTCAAGGGCAAAGCGCACGAGTTCTGTGCGGCTACTAGTACCCGTTTTCACAAAAAGGCGACTGACGTACTTTTCAATATTGCGAACACTGGTATTTAGTTGGCTAGCAATTTCCTTATTCATCAGACCCTTAACCACCAGTTGCAGGACACTGGCTTCACGGGGGGTGAGCTCCAGTTGAATCGGGGGAGCAGTAGGATAGCCTTTGCCCCGTTGGAGGAGCATTGCCCGCAGTTCAGCAATTTGTTGGGCTAGGTTAGCCAGATTGGGTTCTGCCTCATCCCGGGCAGCCGCTTGCCGGCGCAGCAGATTTTTAATAATGGCCACCAGTTCCTCGGGGTCAAAGGGTTTGGCCAGGTAAGCATCACAGCCAGCATCATAGCCTTGGATGCGATCGCGCGTCATGCCCCGCGCTGTGAGGAAGATGACGGGAATATGGTTGAGATGGGGCTGTTGGCGCACCTTTTCCAAAAAGGCATAGCCATCCATGTGCGGCATCATAATGTCCGTAATCATCAGGTCGGGTACATTGGTTTCTAGGTACTCTAGGGCAGCTTGGCCATTGGCCACTGCTGTCACCTCAAAGCCACTGTCCTCTAAATAGGCTGTCACTGCCTCGCGTACCCCTGGTTCATCATCCACTAGCAGTAATTTTGCTGTCATTGGCTATCTCCTGCGCCCGTAGGACTTCACTTTATGCTCTAACATAATTGGCAGTATCTAGGTGGAAGGATTGAATGGCGATTATTGTGCTGCGGGCATGGTACCTACCGCAGTATGAACCCCTCGAACAGCTCGAGCAACGCCCCCACGATTTACGGCTCAACAAGAGTAGCCTACTGAAAACGGCCCTGCGGGCTGACTTTCTTGATGACTTGGAAACAGTCCAGCGTTCGGAGTGGTTTCAACGCTATCGCCTCGGCGAAACGGTGGAATTTTATATTGAGGGCAGTGGTAGCTATACGATCGCTAACATTGATATTCTCAGTCATGAAATCTACTTCATCAAGAGCGATCGCCAGGCTTACTTAGAACCGATTCTCTTTTTCAGTGCCGCAGATAGCTCCAGTAGTGACGAGATTCGCACAGCTCTCAAAGCATTTGTGGCCAATACCCCCAGCCGCTTCCCCTTAGCACTGGTCGAAAGTCCACGCTCAGCCACTGCCCCTCTGCATCTCGATAGTCCTGTGATCAGCCAATTGCGTCGCTCGCTCCTGTTTATTGCCGATGGTACAGCAGTTGAAAATGGCCACTTGCCCACCCTGATTGCCCTGGAATTAGGCTACGCCCTTGCCAGTAAGCGGCGCAATCAAATCCTTGTTATTCAGCAGGAGCACCCAAGCCAGCGGGCACTTCTACCCATTGAAGTTCCCAGTCGTCAGCGTTTTGTCTATGACACTCCCCAAACGCTGAATGCAAACTTGGCAACTGTACTGCAAAGACTTTTAGAACCCTTTGACCTCTTTCGAGGGGAATCCCTCAGATAATTGCTGCTATCAATGAACCAGATCGTAGAACAAGTAGCAAGGAATCCCCGCTTCTAAAAGAAGGCGAGGAAGAATTGGCAGCACCCGACAGCAATGCTGAATGAAATTATGAATCCACTGTTTCAGGGTTTCTGCCTCCTGGTTAGTGAGCAGCTGGTCACAGGGTCTAAAGTCACGGTTGTGGAACTGCTCCACTTGAATTTTTGCCAGCCAGCTTTCACGGGGACGGGTCAGCAACCAATAGTTGGTGACAATCATTTTCCCTAGGTAGCGCACTGCCACTTCTGTAATGCGTCGAAAGAGCTCATAGTATTCGGAGAGCGTGGTGGCTTCTTGGTTGGCGGGAGGAGCAGGACGTTTGTTGTCTGTGTTAGCCAGTTCGCTAAAGAAGGATAACAGCTCTGTAATCGCATTCTGGGACACTGGCAGGTCAAGACCCACGAGATCAAAAATTCTTTGCTCAATGTGTTGTAGCTGAAGGGTTTGATGCGGGTCATTAGCTTTTATTTTTTGATGCAAATTGATAAGAAATTCTAATTGATTAAGCTGTGGATATGTTAAGTGGTTGAAGTTGATGTAGCGATCTAGATCCTCCTCATTATTGATCTTGCGTGGAGAGCGATCGCAACCCCCATAGGAGAGAATCGCAGGATGCTCTGCTAGTAAGCGCCGCACATAGTACCGAATCATGGGAGAAATTTGCATAGCAGGAACCCTCAAAGTCAGGACAGTACAGAGGAACGAAAAGCAAAGGCGCACGTGACATGAACATGGTTTCAGGTGTGCAAGGGGTAAGTGAATGATGAATACATAGTACCTACCTAACAAATCCAGAGGTTAGGGGAGTAAAAATTAGTAGAAATTAAAAAATATCTTTAAAAAATAATTGCTACCCTCAGGGAAATGCCAGCCACTTCAGGTTTACAAGTAAACCTAAGGCATTGAAGTTAACTTAAGCTAAGCTTAAATTGAAGGAAAACCCAACTCCATTGGATGAAGTATGCTTCTTTTATAAGGTCTGAAATCTGATATCGTCAAGTATTCAGGGATACAAATAGTTTTTTTGTGTAAATGCCCTGCAGCATAGCCACTACGTGGCACCGTAAAATTTAATAAACCATTTACAAATTTACACATTGAGTCTGAACTTGGGAGC
>NZ_JACOMP010000271.1:0-4055 GCF_014466085.1 Thermosynechococcus sp. OHK43 | reverse complement strand
CTATCCACCACCACCAAGAACTGCTCTGCCAGGGAATCAACGATTTTTTCACGGGTATGGGCTGCCCCGCCCCCTTTGATCAGGTTTTTGGCGGGATCTACTTCATCGGCACCATCAATGGCAATGTCGAGTTTCTCCACATCATCGAGGGTGACGAGGGGAATGCCATGCTTTTTGGCCAAGACAGAGGCTTGAAACGAGGTGGGCACACCGGCGATGTTACTGAGCTCTCCATTGCGCAGGCGATCGCCCAAAAACTGAATAACAAAGGCCGTGGTTGACCCTGTCCCCAAGCCCACCACCATTCCCGACGCCACGCGATCGGCGGCGGCTTTGGCAACAGCTTGCTTCATCTGTTGAATTGCATTATCACTCATGGGCGGGTTCCCTTATTTTTTCCAAAAGCACGATACCACAGCATGGAACCTCTCCCTCAGGGCACTCGTCAGGTAGGGCAGGACTCGCCTGTACTTTTTTATCCTCGCGTTCGTGGAGTGGATTGAGGCTGCAGTTTCATTGTCAAAGCGAGGATTAAACTGGTTTGTAGATCAGAATAATACAGTAAGTAATGTTGCAGGAATTAAAGGTGTTTTAGAAATGGCGATCGCGCCCACAAAGAAAAAATGGCAGTGGTTCTCCCTCTTGGGGGCAGCTGCAACCATTTGGACACAGACTGGACTTGCTGCCGAACAAATTAGCCTTGTTTATCCACCCTTTGGTACCTTCAACATTCAAGTGAGCGACCTTGCCACATTTGCGGCAACCGGTCAGGCTAGCTCGGATCTCAAACTTTTAATTCAGTTGCTCCCCAGTGATCAACAGGCCAACCTGCGGGAAGGCTTAACCACCCGCATGGACTTGAAACCCACCACCGTCAGCCAATTTGTCAACAGTCCCCTGGGTCAAAGCTTTTTAGAGCGTATCGGCCAAGTCATCCATGCCGATAATGATGTCAATGGTGGCCAGGCTCTTGGGAAAGCTCTGACAACCGCCGCCAGCTCTCCCTCAGGCATTACTTTACTCTCAGTGCTACAGGCCTTTCCCGGCAAGAGTGTGAAAGTCAATGGTGAATTGGGCCTAACGGCAGTGGGCGCTTTTATCCGTGCAGTGAATCAAGAACAGCGGGCGCAAGACTTTATCGAACGCTTGGCGCAACTCCAGCCAAGAACGTCGCTGCCCAGTGGTCTTTATCCTGCCCAGAAGGGGCCCTTCCAGTGGCAAAAGCAAAACATGACATTTACCAATCCCAATCGCACCACGGGCGCCATTCCCGCAGATCTCTATGTCCCAATAGGAATCACGGCGCCTGCGCCCCTGATTGTCATTTCCCATGGTTTAGCCTCAGACCGCACGACCTTTGCCTACTTGGCAGAGCACTTGGCCAGTTATGGACTGGCGGTCTTAGCAGTCACTCACCCCGGTTCCGATGCCAGTCGGGTTGGCAGTTTCCTCTCAGGGGCACCCCTCGACTACGAGAACTTGCCGAAGGACTGGGCGCAGCGTCCCCTCGATTTAAAGTTTGGGATAGATGCCGTGGCCGCTTTGGTTCAGAAAAACCCTGCCCTGAAAATTGACACCAAGAATGTTGGTCTCTTTGGTCACTCAATGGGGGGCTTTACGGTACTGGCGGCGGCGGGGGGTACCGTTGACTGGAATGCTGTTAAGCAACGCTGTTTAGCAGCAGCGAATGATCTTTTTATCTTTAATATCTCCCTGCCTCTGCAATGTCGTAGTCTCGGTCTGTCCGATGCGCCCTCTACATTGGTAGATCCACGGGTCAAATCTGTGATTGCCGTCAATCCAGTGAGCAGTATGCTGATTGACGAACGGGGTATGGCCAATATCAAGGTGCCTGTGCTCATTGTTTCCAGTAGCAAAGATGTCTTTGCGCCACCGCTAGAGGAGCAGATTTTGCCCTTTACATGGTTGCAGGCCGAGCCCAAGTATCTTGCCATGCTCGTTCCCGGTACCCACTTCTCGGCGCTAGGGGTCAGCGAAGCGGGGGTGTTGCCAGTACCTAATGATCTCATTGGCCCGAATCCCCAGTTGGCACAGCCCTTTTTCAAGGGGGTGAGTGCAGCCTTCTTTGGAGTCTTTAATCAACAGAATGAGCAATTGCGTCCCTTCTTGAGTCAAACGTTTGTTAGCCAAGTGGCGCAGCCAACCTTTCAAGCCTATTGGGTTGATCGCATTAATCCGCAGCAGTTACAGGAAGTGCTGGCGGGGCGCATTGGCGCTCAACCGCAAAGATAAACTGCTCCAGAAATCAGCGTGAGGGCGATCGCCCCCCCATAAGCAATGAGTATTCCCCCCTGCCAAGCAGGAGGTAAGGGAGCCAGAAGCAACGCCACGGCCACAATCTGGCTAACGGTTTTGGCTTTCCCCCAAAGGTTCGCCCCCTGAATGTGAGATTGCTGAACCCGCCAGCTGGCAATTCCTAGTTCCCGAAAGAGGATCAACGCCACTGACCATGCAGGCACCTCTGCCCACTCAATACAGAGCAAAAGAGGCACAAGAATCAGCAGCTTATCCACCAGCGGATCAAGCACTTTGCCCAAATCCGTCACCTGATTGAAACGGCGGGCAATGTAGCCATCCAGCCAATCCGTGAGGGCGGCCACCAGAAACAGACTCACCCCCCACCAACGGTAGACCGCTCCATCATTGAAGGAGAGCAAACCTAGGATCACGAACACGATCAACAGGCGAGCAAAGGTAAGCGTGGTGGCGAGGTTCACAGGCATGGCACTTTACAGGCTGAACTCATGCAAAAGCCTCCCCCACAGGGAGGGAGTCCATTATCTTTGGTCTATCTTTGGTCGCAGTCAGTGCTTAGTACAACTGGAGCGACTTCAATTGCTTATCGAACATGTGGATCGTATCCACAAAGCGTGCTGTCTTCGACTGGGTGGAAATAACCAGAGATTGGGTACGGGCACCTCCCTTGAAGAAACGCACCCCTTTCATGAGCATGCCGGGGGTAATGCCACAGGCGGCAAAGAGCACCGTTTCCCCAGAGGCCAATTCTTCGGCTTCATACACTTTATCGGGATCGGTGATGCCCGCTTTTTTCAGCTCTTCAAGGTTGCCTTCGCGGGTGCGATTGGCCCATTCCTTGGTCATGACCACAGCGGGATCATAGACCAGTTGCCCTTGGAAGTGCCCACCTAAGGCGCGCATGGCAGCGGCAGAAATCACCCCTTCGGGCGCAGCGCCAATCCCCATGAGGGCATGAATGTTGGTACCAGAGAAAGCACAGGCAAGAGCTGCGGAGACATCCCCATCGGAGATCAGTTGAACGCGGGCACCCGCATCGCGGATTTCTTGAATTAAGTCATTGTGGCGATCGCGCTTCATGACCACCACCACCAATTCATCGATGGCGCGGTCAAGGCATTCAGAGAGAATTTTCAGGTTTTCTGTCGCGGAGTTGCGAATATCCACTTTGCCCTTAGCAGCAGGGGGCGCTGCCAATTTCTTCATATAAAAGTCGGGAGCTGCAAACAATCCCCCTTTTTCAGAAATGGCCAGCACTGCCATCGAGCCTGGTTGACCATAGGCACAAAGGTTTGTCCCTTCGCAGGGGTCAACGGCAATGTCAATTTCAATGAGCTCTTCAGGGTTACAGTATTGGGCAGCATCGGGACGGGTACAAATGCCCACTTCTTCGCCAATGTAGAGCATTGGGGCTTCATCCCGTTCCCCCTCACCAATGACAATGCGACCACGCATATGGATTTGATTCATGCGGTTGCGCATGGCATCGACGGCCGCCTGATCCGCCATGTTTTTGTCACCTTTGCCCATCCACCGCGCTGAGGCGATCGCCGCCTGCTCGACAACTTCAATAATCTCTAAGCCGATGACGTTATCCACACAACCCTCCTAACTGCACAAGTTGATCCCGCAGAGGTTTCCTATCTGAGCTTACAGAACTTTGGCACGCAGAAAATAATCTCTCGCTGCAAATTATTCTCCCTCCATGGTCGCTTGATCGGGAAGCCTAAGCACTCTCCTGTTGCTGTGGAGCAAAGGTTGCCCCCTATGGTCTAAGG
>NZ_JACOMP010000270.1:0-12166 GCF_014466085.1 Thermosynechococcus sp. OHK43 | reverse complement strand
GTATGGCATGGTGCTAGATTTTAGCCGCGATGGGCGACAAGTGGCCACAGTGAAGTTTAACCCCAACTTCTCGCGATCGCTCTACGTGGTAGACATTTTTGGCGAGCATAGGGAGTTGCTGACCATCAACGGCTCAATCATTGCCGGTCAATTTGACCCCAGCGGTCAATTTCTCTATGTCATTCTCACCCGCATCGAAGGGGAAGGCAATTACCGCGAAGTTCCCTATCTTGCGCTCCTTGATCTGAATACTAAGGAACTGTTCAAGCTCAAGGATTTTGACCCGCAGCAGGAGCTATATCTGAGCTTGGCCCCCGATGGCCGTACATTGGCCGTTGACTCCGTTGAGGGACGCGAAATTCCCGCTGAGGTGGATAATAGCGATCTGTACAGCGAAACTGCGCCAGTCAACCCCCGCCCCAGGGATCTGGTAGAACTGCCCACTGCCCCCCAAGGATTACCCCCGCCACCGCATCAACTGCCTGCCCAACGGCATCAAATTTGGCTTCTCCCCCTAAAATTAGATCAAGATAAAATCGTCGTTGGGATGCCAGAACCTTTGGCACCCGGCTTGCAAGCACGGTGGTTACCTTAACAATGGCAGCAACAACGGGTCGGGTTGTCCTCAATCACTCTACGCACATTGAAGGCTTGATTCCCGTCTTGGAAAAATTAGCCAAAGTGGCGGGGATTAGGACACTGACCCCCGGTGTCATTGCCCCTGTCAAAGGTAAATCCCCCCATCTGCATCTACGGGTTTCGGTGCCCATCAAAGGCGGGTTTAAGGTGATTGCCCGCCGCGGCAAAACCGTGCAGGAAGTCTTTGTTGTCACCCAGCTCAGTGAAGCTGAATTGAAAGCAGCCATTGATGCTGTGCTGGCCTCTAAATAAGCCATGCTCAAATCCATTGGCCAAGGCCTTGGGAATGAAACGAGCCGCCTGATTTTGCGGCGCCTGGGGGAGGCCCTGATCACGCTGCTATTGGCCTCGGCGTTGAGCTTTGCGATTATGCAACTGGCACCGGGGAACTATCTCGACAATCTCAAGGCAGATCCGCAGATTTCTTTGGAACGTTTGCAGGAGCTGGAGCAGCAATTTGGTCTCGACAAGTCACCTGTAGAGCAATACTTTCGCTGGCTGTGGCAGATTATTCGCTACGGCAACTTTGGGACAAGTTTTGTTTATCAGCGATCGGTGGCCTCCCTATTGTGGGAGCGAGTACCCGCCACCCTCCTGCTCTCCTTAAGTTCGATTCTGCTGACCTGGGGCTTAGCCATTCCCTTAGGAATTTGGGCAGCGGTAACCCAGGATCGTTGGAGCGATCGCCTGCTGCGGGTCGTGAGCTACATTGGCCAAGGGTTTCCTAGCTTCATTACCGCCCTCTTGCTGCTCTTTCTTGCCCAAAGTACCCCCTTGTTTCCAGTGGGGGGGATGACCAGCCTGTTTTACGATGATCTTCCCTGGTGGGGCAAAATCCTTGACATTGGCTGGCACCTCATTTTGCCGAGTGTGGCGCTCACCCTCACGAGCTTTGCCGGCCTGCAGCGACTCATGCGGGGAAATTTACTGGATGTGCTGCGCCAAAACTACATCCAAACCGCCCGCGCCAAGGGACTGCCAGAATCACGGGTAATTTATGTCCATGCCCTGCGCAATGCCGTGAACCCCCTGATCACGCTCTTGGGGTTTGAATTTGCCAACCTCCTCAGTGGTGCCTTTATTGCCGAGTTTTTCTTTAACTGGCCGGGTCTTGGTCGCCTGATTTTACAGGCAGTGACGGCTCAAGATATTTATGTGGTCATGGCCAGTCTGATGATGGGGGCAGTGATGCTGATTGTCGGCAACCTACTTGCAGATTTACTCCTCAAGTGGGCTGACCCACGGATTAGGCAGTAGCCACCCCTGCCCCAGAGATTAAACACCCTCAAGGCAGCAGTAGACCCACTCAAGGCCCAATGCCGTTGATCCAGAGGATGCGGTTGGGGGTATCCTCTTTTTCTACTTGGCAGAAGTAGCTTAAATGGAAGCTGCTGAGGAACCCAACACCACTGGTGAGGTGCACCACCGCTTACTTTTCCTCCGAGACGTGGAGTGAATGGAGACTTATCATGACAAAGCTGAAGTTTGCAATAATGGGGCAAAGAGCAATCTGAGGCAGTCAGCTATGAGTCTAAACCTGGTTCATCTAGTGGGTCATGTGGGTGGTGATCCGGAGGTGCGCTATTTTGAGTCGGGGAGCGTGAAGTGTCGGCTGACGTTGGCAGTGAATCGCCCCACCAAGGATGATCAACCCGATTGGTTTAACTTGGAAATTTGGGGCAAAACGGCTCAGGTGGCTGCTGACTATGTGCGCAAAGGCACGCTCCTGGGCATTAAGGGCAGTCTGAAGTTCGATCGCTGGCAAGACCGCAACACGGGTGCCGATCGCTCCTCACCGGTGATTTTGGTTGAGCGCATGGACATCCTCAGTTCCAAGCGGGACAGCGACCCCAGTGCTGTGCCAGCCGGCTACGTTCCAGAAATCTAGGAATCATAATCCGTTACCAGTACGTGCCGTCACACCGTCCCTGGCGTTGCTACCATGCCTAATCCTGCTCGAGATCTTTGGCAGTCGGTGACCCAAACCGTCACGCAAGCGGTGCAGACGGTTCACTCTCGCTTTGATTGGCAACAGGTCTCCCTGCGGGAAAATGCCCGCACCCCTGAACTATGGGTGGAGTACCGCGGTCAACGGCAAGTCTTTCCCTTAGTTGGCGATCGCTACATTCTTGGCCGCAGTCAGAGTCGCGCTGACATTGTGATTGACGCAGAGATTGTCAGCGGTACCCATGCCCGCCTAAAACGGCTCACTCCCACAGGCATCTTTCAAATCCAAGACCTAGATTCCACCAATGGCGTCTATCGCAAACGGCAGCGCCTACAAACCAGTGAATTGCACCACGGCGATGTCGTTACCTTAGGCCCCCCAGAAGTCAAAGGCGCCGTTACCCTCCGCTTCCACAATCCACCCCCCCCTTGGGTTCGTGTTCTCACCTACAGCATTTGGGGGGCGATCGGCATCAGTGGCCTTGTAATGGGATTACTTGCTGCCGAAGCGAGCAAAGTGGCGGTGCGTCCCCTGCCCCCCCTTGAGCAAGGCCCGATTATTCTCCTCGATCGCCAAGGGGAACTGATCAATCCAGTGGAAGATCACCCCCACCGTGAACTTAAAGCTCTCAATGATTTTTCCCCCTACTTGGTTCATGGGGTTCTGGCCTCTGAGGATGTTCGCTACTATTGGCACTTTGGGGTAGATCCCATAGGCATGGCGCGGGCAATTGTCACCAATCTACTCACGCGCCAAACCCGCGAAGGGGCCAGTACTCTCTGCCAGCAACTAGCACGGACCCTTTTTCGCTCCCAAGTCGGTACGGAGGACAGTTTAGGCCGCAAATGGCGAGAAATGGCGGTTGCGCTGAAGTTGGAATTTTTCTACAGCAAAGATGATTTGCTTTTGGCCTACCTCAACCGTGTCTATTTGGGCATGGGAAATCGTGGCTTTGAGGATGCGGCTCAATTCTACTTTGATAAGCCCGCCAAAGACCTGACGCTGAATGAGGCGGCTACGCTGGTGGGGATTCTGCCTGCCCCCAACCGTTTTAATCCTGTGCGCGACTACGATGCGGCGGTAGATTACCGCAATCGGGTCATTTTGCGCATGGTGCAGCAGGGCTACATCAGCAAAGAAGAGGGCGATCGCGCCCGGCGCTCCCGGATTGAAATTAGCCCCAAGGCGCAGAAATTCTTCAGTGCCCAACGCTTTCCCTACTACACGGACCATGTCTATCAGGAGCTTGCCCAACTCCTTGGGGATGAACTGGCTCAAGAGGGCAACCTGATTGTCGAAACTGGCCTAGACCCCCGCTGGCAAGAACTGGCCGAAACCAGTCTGCGCAATTTCATCCGTACCACAGGCAGCGCCTATGGGGTGCAGCAAGGGGCCTTAATCACCCTCCAGCCCAGCAGTGGTCTCATTCGTGCCCTTGTGGGGGGTGTGGACTACCAAAAAAGCCAGTTTAATCGTGCCACCCTTGCTCTACGCCAGCCCGGTTCGACCTTCAAGGTGTTTGTCTATGCCGAAGCACTCATAAAAGGACACACAGCCGGCGAAACCTTTTCCTGTGCACCCGTTTTCTGGCAGGGACAACAATTCGAGGGGTGTCGTGGCGGTGGTGGCACTATGGATCTGGCCACGGGTTTGGCGCTTTCTGAAAATCCCATTGCCTTACGCCTTGCCCAAGCCGTTGGTTTAGAAGCCATTATCCGCTTGGCCAGAGCGATGGGAATTACGACACCACTGCAAGCTGTGCCCGGCCTTGTCCTTGGTCAAAGTGAGGTAACCCTTCTGGAAATGAGTGGGGCCTTTGCCGTGCTCGCCAATGGGGGGCAGCGGATTCCGCCCCATGCCATTCTCACGGTTCGCGATGGCGGCGATTGCCGCCAACCCAATGACTGGCAAACCTGTCGCCTCATTTATGCGGCCAAGGAGGAAACGCCCCAACGAGTCCTGGATCTCGCGATCGCTAACGAAATGACCACCCTCTTGAGTGCGGTTGTCAGTCGCGGCACTGGGCGTGCGGCCGCCATTGGTCGCCCTGTTGCTGGCAAAACCGGCACGACAAATGATGGCCGCGATCTCTGGTTTATTGGTTACGTGCCCACCGCCGATATCCTCACTGGTATTTGGCTCGGCAATGATGACAATAGCCCTACCCAAGGCAGTAGTGGGCTGGCGGCTGCCCTTTGGGGTGAGTATATGGGACGTGCCCCAGATTAGTTTTCCTTCGGGAAAAAGCGCACCGCTTCAGCCGCCACGTTCACAGCAGTACCAATGGGAATATCCACAGCAAGGGGCTGGCGGGCATGGAGTTCTTGGCCGGAGGGCAGTTGAATACAGTAGCGATACTCGCGACCGAGAAACTGGCGATCGCGAATCACAAAGCAACTACTGGCTTCAGGGTCTGGCTGTAGCTGGAGATCTTCTTCGCGAATCATCACTTCCCCTTCCCCCTTCGCCAAAGCTGCCAAAAGAGGAAACGTGCCAACATCGGTGCGCACCTGAGCCCCTTCGGCATAGGCAGGCAAAAAGTTGGCTTGGGTAATAAACCCGGCCACAAATCGTGAGGCAGGGCAGCGATAGATGTCTTCAGGGGTACCCACCTGCTCAATTTTGCCCTGGCGCATCACCGCCAAGCGATCCGTCAGACTCAGAGCCTCTTCCCGATCGTGGGTAACAAAAATGGCCGTCGTCCCAGTTCCCTTGAGGATCCGGCGCAATTCCTCCCGCAGTTGTAGCCGCACCTGGGCATCAAGATTACTCAGGGGTTCATCGAGGAGAATCACGGCTGGCTGGGGGGCGATCGCCCGGGCTAAGGCCACTCGCTGCTGCTGTCCCCCAGACAGTTCATGGGGATAGCGCTTTTGCATTCCCTCTAGGTGCACCAGGGCCAAGACTGCTGCTACTCGCTCCTGAATTTGCGGCTTACTAAGGCGTTGTTGTTGCAAACCAAAGGCAATATTCTCAGCCACCGTTAGATGGGGAAACAGGGCAAAATCCTGAAAAACCATGCCCAAGGACCGCTGTTCTGGCGGTATAAACACATTTGCCCCTACGACACAGCGATCGCCCACCCTAATTTCCCCAGCATCTGGCGTATCCAGACCGGCAATTAAGCGCAGTAACGTTGTCTTGCCACAACCCGAGGGCCCCAATAGGCCCAGAATTTCCCCCTCCTGGACAGAGAGGCTGAGATCGCGAATTGCCGGAAAACGCTCAAAAGACTTGTGTAAATGGGCAACCTGGACAGCCGTTTTCAACATTGGCATCAGGGAAAGTGTAGTCATGAGCACCCAGAAAGTGAACTGTCTGCAATGCAGCCCCTTGGCCAGAGAAGGCCCCCAAAGGGGTGAGCCAGTGCTGGCAACAAGTGTATTTCCTTGAGGTATGCCCTACCTCAGCCAAGGGCACTAAGGGAAATCAAAGCACCCCCACTGCATTGGGAATTATTTGCAGTAATCAGCGCTGCTCCTAATTTTGGCACAAAAGTGCTCACCTGTTGCAGAATTTTGGCAATTGCCACAGTCCCTTTTCAGGTTGCCGTTTCCCCCTAGCTGGCATTGAGAATGCGCTGCACAATTTGCAGACCCGTCACCGCTTGCCAACCAAAAAGGACCACCAAAAACAGATTTAGGGTCATGTGCAAGGCACGAGCCACCTCACTGCCCTTTTGCATAAAAGGGGTTAAGCTCGCAGAAATCGCAACCAATGCTGTCATTGCTAGCCCCACAATCAAGTGCGGCCCGACAAAGAGCTTGCCATTATTGATGTAGGTGACCGCCATCCCGCCAATCGTCCCCATGACCATCAAGGCCAATAGGATGGCACCCACTTGGTGGTGCTTGACATTCACCTTGGCTTGGATCAGGGCTTTCTTTTCCTCACCGCTGAGGGTGCGCAGGCGACGGGTTTGAATCCCTAAATACATGGCGTAGAGCGTGAGCGCAAAAAGAATCCACATCAGTACCGGGTGGGCAAAGGTGATCACCGGCTTAAGAGGCGCAGGAATCTCAATCATTGTTTTCGTGAACAGAACTCGGCAGGCAAAGCATTCATCGAAAGTTTGCTTCTCATATCGTAATACAGGCCCTTTCTAAAATATGGCCTACACAAATGCCTACACAAATAGGGATAAACGCCTCTCGAATTTTGACCGCTGCCAGCGTGTCCCATCTATGGGAAAAGGGCCTTAGGGTTTGATTGGACCTCACCATACTGTTCTATGGATAACAAAACGTTAGACTTAGAGCAGGACATCTCCTTCGGTGTGTCAATCCTTGGGAACACAATTTATGATGAAAACTTTTTGGCAACGTCTCAAATCTATTGCAGCAATTGTGGCAGTGGGGGTATTAATTGCCCATCTTGTCCTTGACAGTGGTACTGCATGGGCAGCCCGCAGTGGTGGACGTGTCGGAGGTGGCTCCTTTAGTCGTCCGGCGCCCACCCGTTCCTACCGTGCCCCCCGCAGTGACTACGGGTATGCTCAGCCCGTTCCAGTCTATGGCGGTGGTTTTGGCTTTCCCTTCTTGATTCCCTTTTTTGGTTTTGGCGGTGGTTTTGGCGGCCTATTCACGATCATCATGATCGGTGTGCTTGCCAATATTTTTATCTCCACCTTCCGCAACTTCCGCAACAGTGGCGATGACTCAGAAATCTACCAAGACAACCCCGTCGTCTCACTGCATACGCTGCACGTGGGACTTCTCGCCCAAGCTCGCGAACTCCAAGAAGAACTGAACCAACTGGCGCTCACCGCCGATACCCAAAGTCCCGAAGGTCTGACCAAAGTGCTTCAAGAGGCCACCCTTGCCCTGCTGCGCCATCCCCAATACTGGGTCTATGCCCACACCAGCAGCCAAGAAACGAAACTACTGCAAGCGGAAACAGCCTTTAACCAACTGGCGCTTGCGGAGCGCAGCAAACTCAGTGCTGAAACTCTTTCCAACTACCGCCGTGAGATTAAGCAGACAGCGATCGCCCCTGTGGTGAGCAATGATGTAGGGGAATACATTGTCGTGACCTTGGTAGTGGCTGCCACTGGACGCTTGAAATTGCCCGCAGTCAATAATGACCTAGAACTGCGGCAAGCACTGCAACAGTTGGGCGGCATTGGTAGCGATCGCCTACTGGCCGTTGAAGTTCTGTGGCAACCCCAAGCCATTGGCGATACCCTTACTGCCGATGAACTGCTAGTGGCCTATCCACAACTGCAGCACCTCTAAGCCCTAGACCCCCTGAGCAGCTAAATGTACTGCGCCCCGTAATCCCACCTCAGGATTGATGATCACAGCAACGTACAACTGCTCCATCAGGGGGCGAAACCGTCCCTTATTCACAAACCCTTGGAGAAAGGTGCCATCGGCCATTTTTGCCAGAATTTTGGGGGCAATCCCCCCAGCAATGAGTACTCCGCCTAGGGGTAAACTTTTGAGGGCAAGGTTGCCCGCCTCTGCCCCATAGGCATCCACAAACATCCGCAAGGCTTCCGCACACAGGGGATCCCCCTGCAGGCCGTATTGACTCACCACGGCGGCGCGCTCCTCTCCTCTTGCCATTGCTGCTGCGACCACTGGTGACTCGGCGGCAAAGTTGACACTCTTGAGATAGTCGTAAATGGCTACCAGTCCTGGGCCAGAGACCACCCGCTCTACGGAGACCCGCTCATAGGTTTGCCAGAGATAGCGCAATAGGCCCATTTCCTGTTCATTGCGCGGTGGAAAGTCGGTGTGACCGCCCTCAAGGGGCATGACTTGGTAGCGATCGCCCTGCCAAATGAGCAGTGCTTCCCCCAAGCCAGTACCAGCTCCCAATAGGGCAATAGGCGCTTGGGGACGCCGCGGCCGCTCCTGAAGGACAACAAAATCCGTCGGCGGCAGTACCAATGCCCCATAGGCCACGGCTGCAAAATCATTCAGCAGCGTCACGCAAGGAATCTGCAATGCCGTCTCTAACTCGGCAGCACTGACCCGCCAGCCCAAATTGGTCACCTGAGCCACTTGATCAATTACTGGGCCTGGAATCCCCAGACAAACCCGCTGGGGATGGGCAGGACTCTCCTTGAGAAAGGTTTGCAAAAGGGCTGTCAAGTCAGGGAAATCGCGGCTAGTGTATTTCGCCCTGTGGAGCAACTGCCCATCACTGCCCACCACCTCCCATAACTCCACAAGGGTTTTTGTGCCGCCAACATCGGCGCCGAGCACAACGGTCATTCCCCACCCCTGGCTAACTCACGCTATGGGCTAACACGCGCTGCATCACGAGGGCATAGGCATCTTCAATGGCCCCCAAATCTTGACGAAAACGATCTTTGTCAAGAATACGCTTCTCAGGATCGCTTTCATCCCGATTCCAGAGGCGGCAACTGTCGGGACTAATTTCATCCGCCAAGAGAATCTCACCCGTCGGACGGCGGCCAAACTCTAGCTTAAAGTCCACTAGGGTAATGCCACACTCGGCAAAAAAGTGACTGAGATAGGTATTGACTGCCAAGGCCATTTGCCGGATCTGGGTGACCTCCTCAGCCGTTGCAACCTGTAATAAACGCAGGCGATCTGGGGTCAGCAGTGGGTCGCCGAGATCGTCATTTTTGAGGTAAAACTCCACCAATGGGGGATTGAGTTGTAATCCCAAAGGCAATCCCGTCTGCCGACAGAGGCTTCCCGCCGCCTGGTTGCGCACCACTACCTCAAGAGGAATCATCTCTAGCCGCCGAATGTGCATCTTGTTTGGCGCGACTTGGGCAATAAAATGGTTGGTGATGCCCTGAGCCGCCAAATACTGAAACAAATGGCTGGCGATCGTGCAGTTCATCACTCCCTTGTTTTGGATTGAGCCACGCTTCTGAGCATTAAAGGCAGTGGCATCATCCTTGAACTCCGCCAGCAAGATGTCTGGATCTGCTGTGGCATAAATAACCTTTGCCTTGCCTTCGTACAAGGGAGAAAACTGAGTCATAAAAATAAGGTGTGTCTAAAAGCCAGATCTAGCCTAGCAAAGGCAGTCCCCCAATCCGCAGCAGCTTGCTATAGGATAATCCCAATGGCTAACCCCCCCTTCGGCAAATTGGCATAGACTGACGGCAGGAGATAGATAGCGATGCCTCACCTCAGTGATCAACAGGCAGAAAAAGTGGCAGAAATTGGTGCCTTCCTCCACGACAAGCGACTCGAACTGGGTCTGAGCCTTGAGGAGTTGGCGGCCAAAACATTGGTGCGCCAGTCAATTCTTGCAGCCATTGAAAATGGCAGTCTCGAGGAGTTGCCCGAACCCGTCTATATTCAAGGATTTATTCGCCGCTTTGCCGATGCCCTTGGTCTTGACGGCAAAACTATTGCCGCCAACTTTCCAACGGCCACTGACCCTGTGGAGCGCTCTGATAAGCCCAGTGTTCGCAACGGCGGACTCGGTTGGCAGCTGCGCCCAATCCACCTTTACCTGACGTACTTTGCCCTTGTGGCAGCAGCAGTGGCTGGGTTAGCCTATCTCTTTCGTCCTCAAGCCCAAAGCATTACTGATCTACCCCCCGCACCTACACCTACCCTGTCCCCAAGCCCCACACCTACCCCCACAGCAGCGGCAACGCCGACGCCCAGTGCCACTACCCCTGAAATGGTTAAGGTCAAGTTGTCCCTCTCCGATGTCTCATGGCTAGAGGTGGAAGCCGATGGTCAAGTCGTCTATGCCGGTATTTTGAAGTCGGGAACAGAGCGCAGTTGGGAAGCCAAGGAACGTTTAATCGTCCGTGCGGGCAATGCTGGTGCTGTCAAGGTGAGTGTCAATAATGGCCCATCCCAGCCCATGGGAGGGCTCGGAGAAGTTACAGAAAAAGAATTTCTTGCTAGTCAGGCCACTTCCGAGACCACTACCACGTCAACAGCACCTGAGCGTGCCGTCTCAAACTAGGTTCAAAGCTATGGATGCGACAGCCACCTATCAAGTGGGGGGAAGTTTGCCCACCACATCGGCAGTCTATGTCCGACGGCAAGCGGATGCCGATCTGTTGGCCGCCCTCACCGCTGGTGAGTTTTGTTATATTCTCAATTCGCGGCAAATGGGCAAATCCAGCTTGCGGGTGCAGGTGACGCAGCAACTGATGACAATGGGGTACCGCTGCGCTGCCCTCGACATTACCAAAATTGGCAGCCAAAATATTCAGCCTGAGCAGTGGTATGCCAGCTTTGTTGGCGCTCTCATTCAGGGATTTCAGTTAACCGATGTGGTTGCGTTGCGCTCTTGGTGGCGCGATCGCCAGCTTGTATCGCCGATTCAACGCCTCAGCGACTTTGTAGAAACGGTACTACTTGCCCACACCCGCGAACCTCTTGTGATTTTCATTGATGAAATTGATAGTCTGTTGAGCCTACCCTTTTCGACCGATGATTTTTTTGCTTGGATTCGTGCTTGCTACAACCAACGGGCAGATTGTCCCGAATATCAGCGCTTAACCTTTGCCCTTTTGGGTGTGGCCACCCCCGATCAACTGATTCAAGATAAGCAGCGTACTCCCTTTAATATTGGCTGTGCCATTGATTTACAGGGATTTACCCTTGCGGAAGCCACCCCTCTACTGAAGGGCATTGCCCATCTTAGCGACAACCCCGATCAACTCCTGGCAGAGATTCTCCACTGGACGGGCGGCCAACCCTTCCTAACCCAAAAACTCTGTCGCCTCCTGCAACAGCACGGGTCATTCATGCCAGCGTTAACCCTCTGCCAGCAGTTAGCCCAGTTTGTCCAAGATCATATTCTTCAGGATTGGGAGCGCCAAGACGAACCAGAACACCTAAAGACCATTCGCAATCGCTTGCTGGCCGATGAACAGCGCATCGGTCGTCTCTTGGGTCTCTATCAGCGCATTTTAGAAACGGGGGGTGTTCCCCTCGATGGCAGTAGTGAGCAGCGCGCCCTAGCTTTGACGGGGTTGGTGTGTCAGCGCCAAGGCAAGTTGCAGGTGTTTAACCCCATCTATGCCCAAGTTTTTCATGCCCAGTGGGTTGAGCAACAGTTGGCACAACTGCGCCCCTATAGTGAGGAATTCCAAGCATGGTTGCGCTCTGGCGGGAGTGATGGCTCTCGTCTGCTGCGGGGACAAGCTCTTGAGGAAGCATTGGTCTGGGCCAGTGGCAAAAGTCTCAGTGATTTGGATTATCAGTACCTTTCTGCCAGTCAAGAAGCTAACCAAAAGGCAATTCAAGATACTCTGCTCCTTGAGCGCAAGGAAAAAGAAGCGATCAGTGCCGCCAATCAAATTCTGGATGCAGCTCGCCGCAAGGCCAGTCGTTTGACCCAGCGGGCTTTCATGGCCCTGGGCATTGTTTCTGTGATTTCCTTGGGGGTGGCGGCAATTTTGGCCAAAACCCACGTCGATTTGCAGGCCAGCCAAGAAAGTTTAGCCCTTGAGCAAACCAGTAACGATCTCCTAGAACGGTTTCAAAGCCAAGAGTTGCCTGCTCTGCTGGCAGGGATTCAGGCAGGACAGGACTTACAACAATTGGTGGGCGATCGCCCTCTGAGTCAATACCCCACCACGCGCCCCCTCTTTGTGCTCAAGTTTTTCCTCGATCACAT
>NZ_JACOMP010000269.1:0-6854 GCF_014466085.1 Thermosynechococcus sp. OHK43 | reverse complement strand
GGTGTCGATCGCGTCAACCACAACCTGAATACCTCGGAAAACTTCCACAGTGAAATTTGTACCACCCACACCTTTAGGGATCGCGACCAGACCTTAGCAAATATCCAAGCCGCTGGGATTACAACCTGCTCTGGGGGCATCTTAGGCATGGGGGAATCCGATGACGATGTGATTGATCTTGCCCTCTCCCTGCGGCAGCGTCAGGTGACTAGTGTACCCGTGAACTTTTTGATTCCAATTCCGGGGACGCCCCTGGGCGAACAGCACAACCTCAATCCCCGCCAGTGTTTACGCATTCTCGTGCTGTTTCGTTTGCTCTTGCCGCGCCAAGAGATCCGCATTGCCGGTGGCCGCGAAGTGCATCTGCGATCGCTCCAACCCCTTGGCCTCTACGCCGCCAACTCCATTTTTATTGGCGACTATCTGACCACTCCCGGGCAAGCTCCCCACCAAGATTGGCAAATGATTGCCGATGCCGGCTTTGTTCTTGAAGACCCCGACGGGCGGGCGATCGCCCCTTAAACCTTGCTCAGCAGCCTTCTCACCGATTGGGCCGATGGGACGGTTCTAGGATGTCACTCAGGGCGAGCCAATCCTCTAGGCTCAGGGCTTCGGCACGGCTATTGGCATCTCGTCCCAACTGCAGGAGGGCTTGGCGTACCTGCGCCGGCGCCACAAGGGACTTGAGGGCATTGGCCAGCATCTTGCGGCGAGTGGCAAACCCCTGTTTCAGTAGCGTTTCTAACCATTGGGGCGATCGCACCCTTGGCAGTGTCCTGTGGGGCCGCAGACAAACCACCACCGAATCCACCTTAGGCGGTGGCTGAAAGACACGGGGGGGCACTGCACACACCTTCTCACAGGTGGCCAGAAATTGCACCCGTACAGAGAGGGCACCGTAGGCCTTGCTGCCGGGTGAGGCCATCAGGCGATCGCCAATTTCTTTTTGCACAAGTAGAATCAACCGCTCAAAGGCTGGGCGACGCGGTCGGGCAATACTGCCAAGCAAATGCCCCAGCAATGGCCCCGTGATGTTGTAGGGGATATTGGCCACCACTTTGTTGCACCCCAGGGGGCTTAAGTCCAGCCGCAGAATATCCCCCTCAATCAACTGGAACCGCTCACTGTCAAACTGCCGCTGCAATTGGCCACAGAGATCCCGATCCAGTTCAACGGCAACCACCTCAGCACCGCTCCCTAGCAGCGGTCGAGTCAGGGCACCCCGACCAGGACCAATTTCTAGGACGCGATCGCCCGGATGCAGTTCAGCGGCTGCAATTATCTGAGCTAAAATCGATTCACTGCGCAGCCAATGCTGGCCAAACCGTTTGCGGGCACGAATCACCTAGCACGGCCCCAAGCCCACCCTGGGCGCATAGACCGCCTGATCCCCCAGTTCTGCTTCAATGCGCAGCAGGCGATTGTACTTGGCCACTCGTTCACTGCGACACAAGGAACCCGTTTTAATTTGACCCGCACGGGTCGCGACAGCCAAATCCGCAATCGTGGTATCTTCTGTTTCCCCAGAGCGGTGGCTAATCACCGAGCGGTAACCCTTGCGGGTTGCCAGATCGATGGTTTGCAGGGTTTCGGTTAATGAACCAATCTGATTGAGCTTAATCAAGATGGCATTGGCCACACCATTGTCAATCCCCCGTTGCAAACGCTTGGGATTGGTGACAAACAGATCATCCCCGACCAGTTGAATGCGGCTCCCCAGGGTTTCCGTCAAGAGTGCCCAGTTGTCCCAGTCCTCCTCGTGCAGGCCATCCTCAATGGAAATAATGGGATAGGTACTCACCAGTTGGTCGTAGTAGCGGATTAACTCAGAGGCGCTACGGCTGGCATGATCAAACACATATTTACCGTCTTCATAAAACTCACTGGCGGCGACATCGAGGGCCAGGGCAACGTCAGTGCCGGGGCTGTAACCGGCTGTTTCAATTGCCTGAAGCAAAATATCCAAAGCCGCTTGGTTGGAGTCTAGGTTAGGCGCAAAGCCTCCTTCATCCCCGACACCGGTCAGTAACCCCTTATCAGCCAGCACCTTGCTCAGAGCAGCAAAAACCTCTGCCCCCCAGCGCAGACCCTCCCGAAAACTAGGGGCACCAATGGGCATGATCATGAATTCCTGAAAGTCAATGTTGTTGGCCGCATGGGCCCCGCCGTTGATGACATTCATCATAGGCACGGGTAGGACATTGGCCAGAGGCCCCCCCAAGTAGCGGTAGAGGGGTTGACCGAGATATTCTGCGGCTGCTTTAGCCGTGGCAAGGGACACCGCCAGAATGGCATTGGCACCGAGGTTGGATTTATTCTCACTGCCATCTAGTTCCAAGAGGCACTGGTCAATCACCGTTTGATCAAGGGCGTTGAGATCCACAAGGGCACTGAGAATCCTGGTTTCAATGTTTTCAACGGCGGTGAGGACGCCTTTGCCACCATAGCGCTTGGGATCGCCGTCCCGCAGTTCATGGGCCTCAAAACTCCCTGTTGAGGCACCACTAGGAACCTGAGCCAGTCCGACAACGCCACAATCCAGTTCAACTTCTGCTTCTACCGTGGGGCGACCCCGCGAGTCGAGAATTTCGCGGGCACGAATTGTTGCGATCGCCGTATCCATCATCTGCTTATCCTCAATATGCAGCTAGATTGTACGATAGATGCCCCATCAAACTGAAATACTTTAAGGATAACCTAGGCTATAAAGTGTCCTGTATTACATTGCCTTTTTTGTCTGAGACGGGTTTCATATGCGTCAATTTGGTGTAGATTATCCAAAAACTGGGCAGAAATGATTACCTAGACGTTATAGTCAGCTTCATTGGCCCGACCATTTGTAGGAATTCATCATGACCACCCTTGCCCAAAGTTGTTCCCCACAGTCTGAGATACCTGCCCGCCCTATCACCACAGAAACCGTTCACTATCAGGTTGTGCATTGGATTAGGGGTCGCTTTCGGATTCGTATTCCTCGGTTGGGCTTTGATGTTGAATATGGGGAAAGGCTGCTTTACATTGTTGGCAGTTTACCCGCGGTGACAACGGCGCGCATTAACCCCCCGGCTTGCTCCCTTGTGGTGGAATATAGTCCCAAGCTTTTTGGAGAAGCCCTAGCAACGATTCAGGGGCAAATTTTTGAATCGATTCAAGTGGCGGCCAAGCCAGACCTTCCCGCCTTTAGCACTGAGAAAGCCACCCCTGCGGCGGCAGCGCACCAAATTAACTATTGGGAACGCTTGGGCTTACCAGCTCTTGGCTTGGGTTTGAGTGTGGCCTCCCTAATGGGGATACCGATTCCCGGCTATGTGATTGCTGGTGTGGTGATTGCCGGGGCAATGCCAGTGTTTCAGCGAGCATGGGAAGCGATTCAAGAGGAGAAACAGTTAACGATTGACTTCCTCGATGGGTTGGCAATTTTTCTTCATACCCTGCAAGGCCACTATTTTGCTCCCTCCTTTATGCTGGGTTTGATTGAGGGGGGGGAAGTGATCCGCGACCTCACAGCACGGGGCTCGGAACGGGCAAACCTTGATTTGCTGGACTGTCTGGGCAAAACCGCCTTTGTGGAGAGGGACGGCCTTGAGGTGGAAGTGGAAGTCAAAGACCTCGTGGAGGGCGATCGCGTTGTTGTCTATCCGGGGGATCAAATTCCCGTTGATGGCATCATTTTGCGGGGCACAGGCCTGATTGATCAGTGCAAACTGACGGGCGAGTCAGTACCCGTAACGCGCACTGAGGGGATGGAGGTTTTTGCTTCGACGCTACTGGTGGAGGGTCAATTGGTGATCTTGGCGGAGCGGGTGGGCAACAATACCCGTGCGGGTGTGATTGTCAACTTGATGCAGTCGGCACCGGTGCATGACACTCGCATTGAAAACTATGCAGCCACTGTCGCCAACCAAATGGTGGTTCCCACGTTGGCTATTGGCGCAGGCGTGGGGGTGCTCTCGGGGGATTTGAATCGGGCGATCGCCCTGCTGACCCTTGATCTTGGTACGGGGATTCGCGTCTCTGTGCCCACCACGATTTTGTCGGCCCTTACCTATGCTGCCCAACATGGCGTGCTCATTCGCAGTGGCCGGGCAATTGAAAAACTGGCTCAAATCGACACAATTGTTTTTGATAAAACCGGCACCCTGACCCAAGGTCATGCTGGTGTGACGGATATTAAAGTCATGGATCCTCGCTTCAGCGCCGATGACATCCTTAGTATGGCCGCCAGTGCTGAGCAGGGACTCACCCACCCCGTAGCCGAGGCAATTGTCCGCCATGCCCGCGAAACCCATCAGCCCCTCTTTGACTGTGAAGACTGGGAATACCGCGTTGGCCTTGGTGTGGCCACAAAAGTGCGGGGTGTCGATCTGCGGGTGGGCAGCCGCCGCATGATGGAGCAGGAAAACATTTGCCTGATTGATCTGAATGCCCGCTTCCCTGACCTCGATTCTGGGCGGGCTTCGATTGTCTATGTGGCTGGGGATGGACGTTTGATTGGCGTGATTCTCTACAGCGACCCGATCCGCAATGAAAGTCCCGCAGTTATCCGTGAACTCAAGGAGGCAGGCATTATTCCCCATATGCTGACCGGTGACATTGGCCGCGTTGCCCATGCGGTGGCCAAAGACTTAGGGATTGCTCCCAATAATATCTACGCCGAAGCCTTCCCAGAAAAGAAAGTGGAGGTGGTGCGTGCCCTCCATGACAGCGGTAAAGTGGTGGCCTTCTGTGGCGATGGTATCAATGACTCCGCAGCTCTCGCCTATGCAGATGTGTCTATTTCCTTTGCTGGGGCAACCGATATTGCCCGTGAAACTGCAGATGTGGTCCTCATGGAGGATGATTTGCGGGGACTGACCCTTGCCATTCGCATTGCCAAGCAGGCAATGGAGATCGTCTGGCAAAATACGGCGATCGTTGCTATTCCCAATATTGGTGCGCTGCTGTCGGGGATATTCTTTGCCCTTGACCCAATTTTGGCAGTGGTCATTAACAATGGCACCGCCATCTTAGCGGAGTTCAATGGGTTGCGGCCCTTGGCAGGTCCCGGTGGCTCGTTGCCCTTACCTGCGGTCAAAGATACGAAGGAATTTCTCGCCGAATGGGAAGCTACCCACCCGGATCACCCGGTGCAGCATAGGCCGCCGGCAGTCACTGGCTCTCAGGCTGGGTCTTCGTAGTTGGCTGGGTAGTTGGCTGGAGGGCGGCCAATTCATGGCGGCTAAGGGGACGAACCGCTCTGGGTCGAAGATTACCTAGGCGAACTGGGCCAATCGCGATCCGTTGCAAGGCCACAACAGGATAGCCAAGTTGCTCGGCTACACGGCGAATCTGGCGGTTGCGGCCTTCCTGGAGGATGATTTCCAAAAGGGAGCGATCGCCTTCGGTGCGAAGCAGCTTAACCGCTGCGGGTAAGGTCATCACACCCTCCAAGGGAATCCCCTCTCGCCATCTTTGCAACGCCTTTTCGGGCGGTTGTCCCTGTACCCAAACGCGGTAGGTTTTGGGGATGTGATGGCGGGGATGACTGAGATAGTAGGTGAAGGCCCCATCATTTGTGAGCAGGAGGGCGCCACTGGAGTCAGCATCTAAGCGACCCACAGGATGCAGCCCCCCCGCGCGCTGATACATTGGGGGCAATAGGTCGAGAACCGTGGTTCGACCTTGGGGATCGTGACAGGTACAGAGCACCCCCTTGGGTTTATGGAGGAGCAGATAGAGCCGTTGGGGTGGACGGGGCGGGTTCAGGCGCTGTCCTTTGTATTCAATGCAATCACGCTTTGGATCCACTTTGTCCCCCAATTGGGCCCGCTGACCATTGACAAAGACCTGACCGCTGCGGATGAGGGCTTCCGCATGGCGTCGCGAGGCCACTCCCCAATGGGCAAGGACTTTTTGTAATCGCTCAGTGGGCATAGGGGGTAGAGTTGCTCTCTAGGTTTCGGTGGTACTTTTGAGGGGAATCTCTATGGCAGATGGTTGCCCGGCAGTTGCCAATGCCGCAGCAAACTTGATAGAAAAGAACTGTTTAATCCTTACCTAATTACTTACCGTGAGGAGTTCTATGAAATCTCTTTACAAGCTTGCTGCTTTGATCTTGATTTTAGTTGGTTTTTCTACCACACTAGTGGCCTGCGGGGGCGGCGGTGGTACGACTAATAACCAAGCACCGACGGAGTCTCCTAGTCCACAAAAGCCAGGGCAGTAGTTCCCTTTAACCCTTACTAGCATATTGACGACACCAACTGGGGTAGCCGATTTACTTTGGATGTAGTGGTCGGCTCCCCTAGGCGAGGGAGCTTTCCAGTTGATACTGCTCCCAAAGGAATTGATACAGTCCCTCGGTGGCCACGAGTTCATTGTGGGTTCCCTGTTGAACAATCCGCCCTTTGTCCATGACAAGAATGCGATCGCAGGTTGCTGCTGCTGATAGTTGATGGGAAATAAACAGCACGGTACGCGTGCGCCGTTGTTCCCGTAGCGCCCGCAAGATTTGGCTGGCGGTTTGGTTATCAACACTGGCAAGGGCGTCATCTAAAACAAGGATGGGCGCTTCTACCAGCAGAGCACGGGCTAAGGCGGTTCGCTGTCGCTGTCCCCCCGAGAGGGTAATGCCCCGCTCCCCCACTAGGGTTTCGTACTGCTGGGGAAAGTTGCGAATTTCGTTGTGAATTTGGGCTTGGCTGGCAGCAGCAATGACCTTGAGTTCGGTGGCGTCAGGTTCACCATAGCGAATGTTGTTTTTGATGGTGGTGCTAAAGAGAAAGCTTTCTTGGGGCACGTAGGCGATCGCCCCCCGCAGATCGGCAAGGCGCAACCGTGTAATGTCAATGCCATCAAGGAAAATTTGATTGGGG
>NZ_JACOMP010000016.1:0-7755 GCF_014466085.1 Thermosynechococcus sp. OHK43 | reverse complement strand
CCTTAAAGGTACCTGAGCCACAACAACTGGCTTGCTTCAGTGGCACAAGCTCTATATCCAACAGGGGGGCGATCGCCCGCGTTGAGAGATCTAATTCCCGACAGGCACCTTGAGCCACACAACCGGGATAGTAGGCATAGCGTAAAGCAGGCATACCACTTGAAAAGTCTAAAATCTGCCCCTAGTCTAGCCAATCATCACATTACCTTCGTAACGTCTCGCTGCTCAGTTATAATCCTAGGATTTAGAAACAAGTGCTTAGTTTTTAGTCAAAAGTCCGTGTTGCCACCAGGCAATTTCTTGCCTTCTTTCAATCATCCATGCCATAGGAGTGCGATCTTGCGTTACTTATTCAGTTCAGAGTCCGTCACCGAAGGCCACCCCGATAAAATTTGCGACCAAATTGCCGATGCCATTCTGGATGCTTTGCTCACCCAAGACCCCCAGAGTCGCGTGGCTGCTGAGGTGGTTGTTAATACGGGTTTAGTCCTGATTACCGGGGAAATTACGACCAAGGCACAGGTCAACTACGTTAACTTAGCGCGGCAGAAAATCCATGAAATTGGCTATACCGATGCTAACAATGGCTTTGCCGCCAATAGCTGTGCCGTCATTGTTGCTCTTGATGAGCAATCCCCCGATATTGCCCGTGGTGTGGATACAGCCCAGGAAGCCCGGGAACAGCTCAGTGACGCCGAACTGGATCGCATTGGCGCCGGCGATCAGGGGATTATGTTTGGCTATGCCTGCAATGAAACCCCTGAGTATATGCCCTTGCCCATTAGCTTGGCACACCGCATGGCACGTCGCTTAGCTGCTGTCCGTAAAACGGGTCAGCTGCCCTACCTACGCCCCGATGGCAAAACCCAAGTCACGGTCATCTATGAGGATGGCAAACCAGTGGGGATTGATACAATTTTGATTTCCACCCAACACACCGCCACCATTGATGACATTAGCGAGGAAAGCGCTGTTCAAGCCAAGATTAAAGCCGATCTCTGGGAGGCAGTTGTCAAGCCAGTTTTTGCCGATTTGACCCTCCAACCCGATGGAAACACCCGCTTTTTAGTCAATCCTACGGGCAAATTTGTGATTGGCGGTCCCCAAGGGGATTCAGGACTCACGGGGCGCAAACTGGTGGTGGATACCTACGGTGGCTATGCCCGCCATGGGGGGGGTGCCTTTTCCGGTAAAGATCCGACAAAAGTGGATCGCAGTGCCGCCTATATGGCTCGTTACATTGCCAAAAACATCGTTGCCGCAGGGCTGGCGGACAAATGCGAGTTACAGATTAGCTATGCCATTGGCGTTGCTCGCCCCATGAGCCTCTTTGTGGATACCTTTGGCACGGGCAAACTCGCCCCAGAGCAATTGTTGGAGTTGATTAAAACCCACTTTGATCTTCGCCCCGCTGCTATTATTCAAACCTTTAACCTGCGCCACTTACCCCAAGATCGCGGTGGTCGCTTCTACCAAGATGTGGCAGCCTATGGTCACTTTGGGCGTCATGACCTTGACTTGCCTTGGGAAAGACTCGATAAAGTTGCCGATCTGCAAGCTGCTGCTGCTCAGTTTCTAAGTGCAGTCTAGGAAAGTATGGGGGGAGTTGTCCCCCCCTAGTTACTGGCTGACTCGTTGCAGGCAGGTTTGGGCGGTCTGGGTGAGCATCTGGCGCACTTCCGGCTTGATATTGGTCTGCACACTTTCACCAATGGCTTGAAACTCGGCTAAGGTCAGCGAGGATTGCAGTTCATTGATCACACAGGTGCAGTAGGCATTGCCGTATTGCGCCATTTGAGGCACTTGCTGTTCCAGAGCGGTTGTGCATTCACTGGTGAATCGGGAAACCACCTCTGGAGGATAGGGGGTGGCGATCGCCCCCCCACCGAGAGACACTACACTTAAAACCATCAAGGGAATGGATGATGTTTTGAGTAAAGACATTCTTTCGATCCCTCATGTATGAAAGCCTAATGCCCATTCTTTAGAGACTTCTCCAGTTTAGGCAGGTTCCAGAGAATGTGCCACTGTGGCGGATTGGTCTGCGGCCAACGTTTACATTCCTATGGCCAAACGTTAAACTAAAAGATTGGATTGATTGCCCCTACTTGGTTGTTACCCATCGCTCTATGACCCTATACAATCCCTCGTTGTACGAAGAACCCATTTCCCAAAAGAACCTCACTGCTGAGGGGCGTTCTGATCGCTCAATTTTGGAATGGTTACAGCAAACCGGCCGCCTTATTCCCCGCGATGCCAATGAGGCAGACCCAATCATTGATAGCACCCTCGATGATATGGGTGAAATTGAGGAATTTGTGGGTGACTCCTTGGGCGATTACGACGAAGAAGAGGACCTAGGGCTTGAGGAGTAGGGCACAAATCCCCCTATTATCGGAGTATGTGCTAAAGCTATCCCCATGCCTTCCACCAAAACCAGGGCTGCGATTGAACCCCGTTGGCTAACGGGACGGCGGCTTTTTGGCCTTCTCGCCATTGGCCTCCTCATTGCTAGCATTGCTTACGATACAGGGGCAAACCACTGGCAACGGCCGTTGCAAACCTTAACGGTGCCTTATTTGGTGAGTTTTGCCATCGTGGCGGTTCTAGGGATGGCCGTCGTGCCCATGTTGCGGCGGTTGAAAACTGGGCAAATTATCCGCGAAGATGGCCCACAATCTCACCTGCAAAAATCGGGCACACCGACGATGGGGGGAATCTTTTTTGTGCCGCCGGGGCTGGGGCTAGCCCTCCTGTGGACAGGGTTTGCTCAGGGGAAGCTATCGCCAACGGTGGGGGCGATCGCCCTGTTGGTGCTTTGGTATGCGGCCATTGGCTGGTGGGACGACTGGCAAGTTCTGCGGCGCAAATCCAACAAAGGACTATCGGCTCGGCTGCGGCTCCTGCTGGAGGGCATTGGGGCGGCTCTTTTTTGTGCTTGGCTGGTGGGTAGTGATCCAACGGCAACGGTTGTGACGGCTCCCTGGGGATGGGTCTGGCCTTTAGGGATGGCATTTATCCCCTTAGCAATTTTTGTGCCGATGGCGGAAGGGAATGCTCTGAATCTTACCGATGGTCTCGATGGTCTGGCGACTGGGACGGCGGCGATCGCCCTCCTTGCTTTAGGGATGATTCTCAGCCCCTATCCCGACTTGCAAATTCTGGCCGTTGTTATGAGTGGTGCCTGTCTTGGCTTCCTCTGGCACAATCACCATCCGGCACGGGTGTTTATGGGGGATACCGGTTCCCTAGCCCTGGGGGCAGTCCTTGCGGGCATTGGCTTGGCCAGTCACCACCTCTGGGAACTGTTGATTGTCAGTGGTCTTTTTTTTGTGGAGTCCCTTTCAGTGATTGCCCAAGTGCTCTACTACAAGGCAACAAAAGGCCCCGACGGCGTGGGCAAGCGGCTGCTGCGCATGGCACCTCTGCACCATCACTTTGAGCTGGGGGGGTGGTCAGAACTGCGGGTGGTGAGCACCTTCTATGGGGTCGTTGCCCTCTTGGGACTGCTCTGCGGCCTCCTGCAATGGTTGGCCTAATTGGATGGGGGAAGTGCAATGAAAGCCGCAGTGCTCTACGGCAAAGAAGATGTCCGCATTGAAACCGTCCCTGATCCGACGCCGGGGCCGGGGGAAGTGGTGATTCGGGTACGGGCCGCCACCACCTGTGGCACCGACTTGAAGGTATGGCGCCGCGGGGGTCATGCCCGGATGCTGACTCCGCCGATTCTCTTTGGCCATGAAGCTGCCGGGGAAATTGTTGCCCTTGGAGCTGGTGTGACTGAATGGCGGGTGGGCGATCGCGTGGTGGCCAATAATTCTGCCCCCTGTGGTCAGTGTTTTTATTGTCAGCGGCAGGCCTTTTCCCTGTGTCCTCATCTGGAGTTTAACAATGGCACCTTTGCCGAGTATTTGAAACTTCCTGCCAGTATTGTCCGCCAAAACCTTTTGCCCATTCCAGAATGCCTCTCCTTTGCCTTGGCAGCGCTGACCGAACCCCTCGCCTGTGTTCTCCATGGTGTTGCCCGCTCTGGCTTTGACCCGGCTATGGTGGAAACGTGGCCGAGTCCACCGCAAATTGTTGTCCTTGGGGACGGCGCCATTGGTCTAATGTTTGTCGGCGTGCTGGCACAACAGGGGGCACGGGTTCTTGCCTTTGGCGGTTCCGATGGGCGGCTGGCGATCGCTACCACCTTTGGGGCAGAGCAAACCATCAATCATCACCAGTGCGGGGAAATTCCCGCCGTCGTCAAAGACTGGACGGAAGGACGGGGCGCCGACATTGTCATTGAAGCCACTGGGATTCCTGAAGTCTGGGAAACGGCGATCGCCTGTGGTCGGCCGGGCGCCACGATTAACCTCTTTGGTGGTTGTCCCCGGGAAACGGCGATCCGCGTGGATACAGAACGCCTGCACTACGAAGAACTCACCCTCAAGGGGGTCTTTCACAACACTCCCCCCTTTGTCCGTCAGGCTCTGCAATTGATTGCCAGCGGTACACTGCCCTTTGAGAAGCTCATTAGTGGCCAAGCCCCCCTAACGGAGATTGAAAGTGTTTTGCAAGCCATGAAGGCACGCCAAGTGATCAAAGTCGCCCTGCAACCCTAGCTATTGCCGCAGTAGCAAATAGTACAACTGCCCCGGCGTATTGACGAGACCGGCGCGCGCTTTGGCGACATCTCCCGTGCCCATGAAAATATCGACACGACCTGGCCCCCGAATAGCACTGCCCGTATCCTGATCCAACACAAAACGGCTAACGGGGGTTTGCCGCCATTGGCCTTGGGCCTTGAGGGGAATCTGCGTGTTGATCACCGCCAAGGCGCCCGGTGGCATTAGAGACTTATCGGTGGCGATCGAACGCTCTGGGGTCACCGGCATCGAGAGACTGCCTGTGGGAGGACGCCCTTGGGTGTGTTCAAAAAAGACAAAACTGGCGTTGCGGGGCAAGTAGCGATCGAGCTCAGCAGGGTTGGCCTCAAAGTAAGCCATGAGGCGCGGGAGTGTCAGTTCCTCACGGGCAATCTTGCCATCGCGAATGAGTTCTTGGCCAATACTGGTGTAGGGGTGATTCGTTTTGCCGGCATAGCCCACGGTAAAGCGGCGACCATTGGGCAGTTGCAGCTCAGCCGAGCCTTGGACGTGAACCAAAAAAGCCTCAAGGCGATCGCGCAAATAGACCAGTTCCAGACCCCGCAAAGGGCCATTGCGCCACTGCTGCCCATCCGCCCCTTCCAGTTCCAAGCGAGTGGGGTGCGGCTCTGGCCACTGCTCAAAATTAGGGGGGCGACGAAATAGAGGATAGCGGTATTCTGCTGTCGGCACTAAGCTGGCACGATAGGTCGGTGCATAATAGCCCGTGAACTCCACTCGCCCTTGGCCATCGGCGCCAATGGATTGATAAAAAACAAATTCTCGCTTGACGGCGGCTTGCAGTTCTGCCGCAGAGCGACGGGTTTGTACCAGATGGCGAAAGCGTTCGAGGGAGCGGATGACCCGCTGCTGGAGATTGGGGCCAAGGGCTGCTCCGGGTTGGCCAATAGCGGTGTAGGCGGCGTAGTCTTGGCGGGCCTTCTCAGTACGCAGGTAACGCAAACTATGATCAATGGCTTGGAGGAGTCGTGCTCGCTCACCGCGGGATTGCCAGAGGGCAGTATCTAGGGCAACGGTTGGTGGGAGTTGGCTTTGGCGCGTCAAGGGAGCAGCCGTTGGTGCTGTGGCGATCGCGCCCGCTGCGAGGATGATGACCCCCTGAAGCCATCCTGTCCATAAACCCGCCATAGAGCCTAGGCAAACCGATCGACACTGGAGGCAAACACAGGTTCTACCCGAATCGCAAAGACTTTTGAGGGGCGCACCACCATGTATTCCCCTTGAATGTTTTTAATGGGAACAGAAATAAAGTCGTTGGAATCTGCTTTGGCCGCCAACTCGTTGCTGTACCACTTCTGGAAGTCTTGAATGGTGGGGAAGCGCACCTCCTCACGGTGACCGCCCTCCAGAAATAAATGAACCGCAAATTCAGAAGGGGTTCTGGGCATAGGCGCGATCGCTCATCCTTATCGTGCACATTATCCTCTATTATCGCTGTAATTGGTGGCTTCAGGTACTAGGGACCACCGGTGAGGGGACGGGGAGCGCGATCATAGTACTGGGCGGTCATGGCTGGGTTGAGAGCGCGAGCACGCTCATAGTCCCGTTGCGCCAGTTCCACATTCCCACTGTCGAAGTGGGCCATGCCCCGACTATAGTAGGCAGCAACAAATTGAGGATCCCGTGCTAGGGCAGCATCAAAGTCCGCAATTGCTGCATTGTAGTTTTGCAGGGCAAGATAGGCCATGCCGCGGTTGTAGTAGGCGGCAATAAACTGTGGATCGTTGCGCAGCGCAGTGGTAAAGTCAGCGATCGCCCGCTGCATATCCCCTTGGTCGTAATAGGCCAGGCCGCGAGCAAAGTAGTAGTCAGCACTGGGGTTGAGTCTGATCGCTTGGCTAAAGGCATCAATGGCAGCGGCCAGGTCCCCCGTACCTTGGTGCATTAATCCCACGTTGTAGTAGTCCTCGGCACTGCGGGGCATCAGGCGTTGCAGTTCCTGAAGTTCGGGGGGAGTCAGGGTGGCGATCGCCATCGGCTGTGCCACAACAGCACTGCTGAGACCAACAAAAGCAGCTAAAACCGTCAAAGTACTGAAGAGTTGTTGGCGCATCGTCGGCCTCCTTTCGGCATTGCTCAGCCTTACTTCGATCCTAAAAGAAAATGAAGCGATCGGCCAGCAAACGATAACAGTTGTAATAAATTGCTAGCTACGACCCCTTTCTGGGCGGCACACCCAGCCTTCCGCTCTGTCGCGGTTTTGAATCCTTGGAAAAAAGGCTGGGTGTTGATATCTTGAGGTTTTCCGCTCAGAAGACAGTGCTCTATCTCTGGGATAGGTGTGGTGTAGGGCACTGACGGGGAACTTTGGGTGATGTTCAAAGGGGCTTGTAATTAACAATGCGCCCAAAACTCTCCGGCTGCAAACTAGCGCCACCCACCAGCACCCCATCAATTTCTGGCTGGGCCATGATGGCATCAATGTTGTTAGCATTCACTGAGCCACCGTACTGAATGGGGACATCGGGATTGTGCAACTTACTGCGAATCAAACCAATGACACGGTTGGCTTCCGTTTCTTCACAGGTGTCACCGGTACCGATCGCCCAAATGGGTTCGTAGGCAATCACCAAATTGGTCTGATCCACATCCACCAAATCCAGCGCCAACTGCTGAAAGATGTGGTTTTCTGTTTCGCCGGCATCCCGTTGGGCTTTCGTTTCACCGACACAGAGAATCGGTGTTAGGCCGTGGCTTTGGGCAGCCCTGAGCCGTTGGTTAACCGTGGCATCCGTTTCACCAAAATACTGTCGCCGCTCACTATGGCCAATAATCACGTAGCGCACGCCCAGCTCCACCAGCATCGGTGGCGAAATTTCGCCCGTAAACGCCCCTTGATCTGCCCAGTGGACATTTTGGGCACCCAGCTTCACCCGTGTTCCGTGCAGACTCTTAGACAATACACTCAAACAGGTGTAGGGAACACATAGCACCACCTCGCGATCGCTGGGGGTGTCCACCAATTCCCCTAAAAACTCCTGTAGGAAGGCCACTGCCTCCTGTTGGGTTTTGTGCATTTTCCAGTTGCCAGCAAGAACTTTTGGGCGCACTCGTCCTGATTTTCCTCTGCGAAACTTAACCTGATCAAGCCTACCACAGGGGT
>NZ_JACOMP010000268.1:0-17915 GCF_014466085.1 Thermosynechococcus sp. OHK43 | reverse complement strand
GAAATGGGTTTGCCAGAATTGGCCAAGGTCAGCCAAAGTAGGATTATTGCCTGCTTGCAGTTGCAGAAGCCGCACCAGGGAACCCTCGGCTCGCAAAAGCTGGGGATTGAGGAGTGTGAGAGCTACATTTTCTGCCACCAGCGCTGGCCAAAGGGAGATGATTTGCCATAACCAGTTGAGGCGGCGCACTAAATTGGCTTTGTCCCAGATGGTGGTGAGGGGAGCGGCATGGGTCAGGCCGGGGACAACTTTGGCATCGGCAATGTCAATGCAACTGACGGGGGCATGCTCAAGGAGCAACAGTTCTCCTTCTGGGAGGGAAAGCGCGCCAAAGAGTTCTGGAACATGGGGACGCTTGGGAAATAGACGTAGGTAGGGACGGTAAAGTTGGGCAGTATTGTCCACACTGGGGGCTGGCTCCCCCGGCAATAAGTCCAAGAGCAGGTGTTTGCCTTGCACCAAGTAGCGATCGCCCACCAGCTCACCGACGCTATAGTGATCCAAAGCGGAGCCAATGGCCCACAAATAGCGTTTTAGGAGTGGCACCTGACAGTGGTGACACTCAACTTGGTGAATGGAATTGGCTGTGCCACACTCCGGGCAAATAAGATTAGGGGCAGGTGGATTCATCGCTTCAATCCTGAGATGGCCGCCGCAGTCATAATCACCCGCAGCAGGTATGCATCAAGTTACTGAGCCAGTCATTCGCTAGTTCATAGCAGCGGCAAATAGCATACATTCCAATTCCCTATCCTAGCCTTTCTGCGGCAACAGCGGAATTGTGGGTCAAGCCTATAGGTGGCTACCGCAGCCCCCAGGATAGAATTGAATAAAGCCAATCTTTAGGCAAGGGCATCAAAACCAGGGGTGCAAATTTTTGTGAATTTTAATGTTATTTGCTACAGCGCTTATCAATAAACGCATAAATCATAAATAAAGTCTTAAGGAATCATCGAGTTGAGAGGGATAGACTATGGAGCAATTGAGTTCAGGCTTAAATTTGCAAGCCTTAGTGCAAACGCACTTTGTTTCAATTGCTCCAGGGGATTCCTTCAATAACATTCTCCAAGGCTTACAGGAAAGTCAGGGTTCTGGCCTTGTTGTAGAGGAGCAGGGGCAGTTTCGGGGATTGATCACCCAACGGGAAGTGATCCGCGCCCTTGGCAAGGGCTACTCTCCCCAGGAGATAACTGCTGAGCGGATCATGCTGCCATCGGACTACTGTTTGAGCCTCAAGGATCTGGATCATCTCCTGGGGGTTCTCGGGCGTTTTCGTCATCTGGGCGTGGATGCCCTGGCAGTGGTCAATGACTCTCAAGGGGTTGAAGGACTGCTGACCCGCCAAGCGCTGCGTGAGCGCTTGCGCCCTGCGGATCTGCTGCGGATCAAGCGGGTAGTGGAGGTGATGGTATCTGATGTGGCCACTATTACGGCTGAGGCTTCGTTACAGGAGGCAGTTGTTCTGATGAGCGAACGGGGTGTCACCAGTTTGGTGGTTCCTGAGGAAACATCCTCTGGTGTGCTGCCGCGCGGCATTATTACGGAAAAGGATATTTTTCAGGCACTGCATAGCCAAGGGGGAGTGCTCACAGGAACCGTCGGCAGTATTATGTCCCAGCCCGTGCTGACCGTCAAGCCCGATCAAAGTTTGTGGCAGGTGAATCATTTGCTCCAGGAGCATCAAGTGCGTCGCGTCGTGGTTGTGGACGATGATGGCCACATGGTAGGAATTGTGACCCAGAGCAATCTTTTGGCGGCCATTGACATCACTGAGGCTCAAGGGGTGATTCAGGTGCTAACACAGGAACTCAGCAAGGCAACGGCGGAACTGCGCTGGCAACTGTCGCGGCAACAGGCAATTACGGCGGCAATTACGGAGAGTGAACAGCGCTATAACACCCTCATTAGTCACTTACCTGTTGCCCTCTATCGGCGCGATCGCGATCGCCTGTGGCAATTCAACTATGTCAGCGACCAAATTTACCAGCTCACGGGTTACTTTCCCCAAGATTTACCCGACTGGCGGCAAATTGTCCCACCTCCGGATCTGATCCTGGCTGAACGGGAGATTGAGCAGGCCATTCAGCAACAGCGGGCCTACAGTACCACCTACCGCATTCGACATCGGGATGGCTGTTTCCGCTACTTGAGCGATCGCGGGCAGTTTGACCCCTACAGTCAAATGCTCCATGGCGTCCTTGTGGATGTATCGGATCAAAAGCGTACAGAGGAGCGATTAAAAACTTCCCTAGAGCGGGAAATGATTGTCAGCACCATCATTCAGGACATTCGCCAGTCCATTCGCCTAGAGGAGATTTTGCAGCGGGCGGTAACCAGCATCCAACAACTGCTGCTGAGCGATCGCGTGCTGATTTACCGCTTTTTAGCGGATGGCAGTGGTATAGTTGCCGTGGAGGCCACCGCCCTACCCCAGTACTCAATTTTGGGTCGAGTGATCCACGATCCGTGTTTTACCAAAGAAACAGCGCAGCGGTTTTTGGAAGGGCGCACGCTGACCATTAGCGATGTCAACCAAGCGCAACTCCAGGATTGCTATCGTGAGTTACTGACTAGCTTGCAGGTGCAGGCCAATCTGGTGGTGCCCCTGCTGCAGGGCCAGAACCTGTGGGGACTCCTCATTGCTCACCATTGTCGCAGCCCTCGCCTGTGGCAGCGGGAGGAGTTGTTCCTACTGCAGCGGATTGCTGAACCCTTGACGGTGGCCCTACAACAGGCGGAGATGTACGAAGCCCTAGAGCAGGCCAATGCCAATCTCCAGCAAATGGTGTATATTGACAGTCTCACGGATATTGGCAATCGCCGCTGTTTTGATGAATTATTCCCAAAGGAATGGCGACGCTGCCAACGGGCGCAAAAACCCTTAAGTTTAATCATGGTGGATATTGATTGTTTTAAGGCCTACAACGACCACTACGGTCATTTGCAGGGGGATGAGATTCTCAAGCAGGTGGCACAAATTTTGGAAAGCCATTTACAGCGGGCGGGGGATTTGGCCACCCGCTTTGGCGGGGAAGAGTTTGCTCTGATCCTACCCGATACCGATCACAGGGGAGCTATTCATATTGCTGAGAATATCCAAGCAGCGCTGGCTGCAGCCAATATCACCCATGCAAAAAGTACAGTGGGGCCGAAACTAACGGCCAGTTTTGGGATTGCGACAACCCTCCCTAGCCCTGACCATACCCCAGAAAGGCTCTTGCATCTGGCGGATCAGTGTCTCTATGAAGCAAAAACCCGCGGGCGCGATCGCTGGGTGGCTAAGGAGCTATAGCTGGGTGAGGGGTAGATAAATTCGTAGCCACGCTCCCCCATAGTCAGGATGATTGGCCGCTTCGATATAGCCCCCATGGCACTCAACAATTTGGCGGGCAATGGCTAACCCCAAACCGCTGCCACTGCCCACAGGAGGTAGCTGCCCTTCATGATCCGTGGGAATGACAAAGCGATGCCGCCGTGGCTGTGCCCGATAAAACCGCTCAAAGACATAGGGTAAGTCCTTGGGGGGAAAACCACTGCCAGTATCAATGACTTCGAGACAGAGATACCCCCCCTCGCGATCGCTCAGGAGCCGCGTCAGGACTTGACCGCCTACAGGGCCGTGTTTAATGGCGTTGTCGTAAAGATTCATCAGTAGGCGCAACAGTTGCGATTCATTCCCCCAGTAGGGAGCTTTGTCTGGACCGCTGTACTCGTGCTGGATGTTTTTGTTCTGGGCTAAGGGAGCAAGGCATTGCCAAGCGGTGCGAATGACTTGCACCAGATCCAGAGGGTGCCGCTCCAAACTATCGGCAGGAGTATGGCTGAGGCGGTTGAGTTCCAGAAGTTCTTGCACTAGGAGGGTAAGGCGAATAATTTCTGCGAGGAGGCGATCGACCCAGTGCTGCAGGGACTCCGGTACCCGCTGCTGCAGGGTTTCAGTTACCAGGCGCAGCGAAGTGAGGGGCGTTTTCAGTTCATGGGCCACATCTGCTGCCCAGCGATCGCGCTCATCCCGCAGCCGCACGACCTCTTCGCAGTCCTCAATAAATACCCCCACATGTCCTTCCTCAAGGAAGAGTCCCCGTGCCCGCAGGGGTTTGCGCTTGGTTTGCCCTACTGGTGTGATGTAAGCGTAAAGCCATTCCTGCTCTGTTATGGTTTGCTCTTGGCGCACCTCCTCAATGAGACAGTCCAGTTCATAGGAGCGCACCAGTTCTAGAAAAAGGCGGCCTTCAGGAGACCTTAAGCCAAAAAGCGATCGCGCCGCTTCGTTGCAGCAGACCACACAGTTGGCCTCATCCACCTCCAAATAGGCAATGGGGGCATATTCAAGGATCGTTTGATAGCGCTGGATTTTCTGACGGCAGCGTGCCTGTTCCTGAAGTTGTTGGCTGAGGAGGGTTTGTAAGCGTTGCCACGGTGAGGACTTGAAAGGACGGGCAGCATACTGTTCGAGGAGCGTCTCCACAGCATGGCGCATTTGTCGCCACTGCCAGAACCAAACCATTAGCCCCAACAGCAGACCAACCCCAAAAAAGATCAACTCCATGCGTGAATGCCAGAATTGTCTCTATTCTATGGTTATTCCGCGTTGGTTTGCTCTGCGATGTCATCACCCCTTTTGCGTGTCGAAGCCCTCACCGTTGACTTTCCTCAGACCGATCAAACCCTACGGGCAGTGGATGGGATTTCCTTTCGCTTGGAGCGTGGCCAGACCCTTGGCATTGTCGGTGAGTCGGGTTCAGGGAAATCAGTGACCTGTTTGGCGCTCTTGCAGTTGCTCTTGCCGCCGGGACAGATCAGCCACGGCCAAGCCTGGTTTCAGCCAGAGCCAGAGGGGACAGCCATTGATTTGCTGCGCTGCACCCCCCGCCAAATGCAGCAGATTCGCGGTCGCCAAATCAGTATGGTCTTCCAAGAACCGATGAGTTCCCTCAATCCGGTCTATTCCATTGGCTTTCAACTGGCAGAGGCCATTGATCCGCAGCAACGACTTTCCCAAGGGCAATGTCAACAGCGGGCGATCGCCCTCCTTGAGCAGGTGCATCTCCTCAAACCGGAAGACCCCCTTGAGGAGAAAAAGCGGTTTCTCGGTCGCTATCCCCATCAACTCTCCGGGGGGCAAATTCAGCGGGTGATGATTGCCATGGCTATGGCCGCTTCGCCAGCGCTCTTAATTGCTGATGAGCCCACCACTGCCCTCGATGTGACTGTACAGGCGGCAATCCTACGGCTATTGCGAGAATTACAGCAGCAGTACCCTCTCTCATTGATTTTTGTGACCCATGATTTGAATCTGATTGCGGAATTGGCGGATCAGGTCGTTGTCATGTACCAAGGGCAAATTGTTGAATCGGGGACCCTTCAGCAGGTGTTTCGCCACCCCCAACATCCCTATACCAAGGGGCTACTGGCCTGTCGTCCCCGCTTGGATCAGCGTCTGGCGATTCTGCCAACGGTGGCGGATTTTCTAGGGGCCACCTCCCCGCAATTAGAAGTGATTTCCCCAGGGCAGCAGCGGGAACGCCTAGCCCATTTGGCCAGCCAACCCCCCTTGGTGCAGGTGGAGCACCTCTGGGTTAAGTATCCGGTTGCGGGGGGGCAGCGCTCGCTAACCGCAGTCAGGGATGTCTCATTTACGATTCGCACAGGGGAGACCTTGGGCCTTGTGGGGGAATCGGGCTGTGGCAAAACCACCTTGGCACGCACCCTCTTGCGCCTCCTAGAACCCGCCCAAGGCAAGATTCTTTTTGGCGATCGCGACATTAGCCATTTATCGCCTCGCCAATTGCGTCCCCTGCGGCAGCGCATGCAACTGATTTTCCAGGATCCCTACAGTTCCTTGAACCCACGCATGACCATTGGCGAGTTGGTGGCCGAACCGCTGCGGATTCACCGCCCTCATCACTCGCAACGGCAACACCAAGAGCGGGTGGCCTATCTCCTTGAGCGGGTGGGCATTGATCCCCAAGCTCAGAATCGCTATCCCCATGAATTTTCGGGGGGTCAGCGGCAGCGGATTTGCATTGCCCGTGCCTTGGCCTTGAATCCCGAGTTTGTCGTCTGTGATGAGTCGGTGTCTGCCTTGGATGTGTCGGTTCAGGCGCAGGTGCTGAATTTACTCAAGGAACTCCAGCGGGAATTTCAACTGACCTACCTCTTTATTTCCCACGACCTGAGTGTCGTTAAATTTATGAGCGATCGCCTGATGGTTATGTACAATGGCGAAATTGTGGAAATGGGTGAGGCGGAAGCCGTTTACCAACAGCCCCAGCACGACTATACCCGCACATTAATTGCCGCGATTCCCCGTGGTCTTTCCCTTGAGGCAGCCTAGATGTTCTCCTCCCTTGATCTTGAGAAGACCCTTGCCACCCTGCGCCCCATTCTTTGGCAGGCCCTTGAGCAACTGCGCCAGTTTTACCGCCAGGTGAAGGATCTAACGGTCCAGGATAAAGGCGGTGATCCCGTCACCCTCGCGGATCAGCAAATTGATGCCTTTTTGCGCCATGCCCTCCAAGAACATTTTCCGGCCTCGGCGTTTGGCTATCTCACAGAAGAAACCTACACAGCAGGTCAGCCCCTATCGCAGCCCTATGTCTGGATCATTGATCCTTTGGATGGCACCTATGACTTTCTGCAACAGACGGGGGAGTACGCAATTCACGTTGCCCTTGTCCATAAACACCGCCCCTGTTTAGCTGCTGTGGTCTGGCCTGAGCAGGAGGTGATCTACACCGCCATTGCCGGTGGCGGCACCTATCGAGAAACCCGCCACAGTTCAACACGCCTGCAAGTTCAGCCCCCCAGCCCTGACCAGCCCCTGCGGGTGGTGATGAGCCGCAGCCATGGGGGCGATCGCCTAGAGGCATTTCTAACCAGCTTGGGATCGGTGCAGCTAATGCCGATGGGCAGTATGGGCTGTAAAACGGCGAGTATTTGCCAAGGGGATGCGGATCTGTACGTCAGCCTCACAGGGGGCAGTGCCCCCAAGGATTGGGACTTGGCGGCACCGGATTTGATCATGCAGGAGGCGGCGGGGGCCTTTACCTATGTCAATGGCGAATTACCCCGCTACAATCGTGCCGATGTGCAGCACTGGCAACCTCTGGTGGTATGTCATCCTGTCTTGAGCCGTTGGGTGGGCGATCGCCTGCAAGCCTTTTTACAGGAAAATCAAGGCTATTCTGGAAAATAGGCAAGTTCAGTCGGATAAAGGACAGGGCATGGTTTTTAATTGGTTTCGACGCAAGTTTGGCGGCAGTGGTGAGGAGCCATCCCCCGCTGCAGAAAGCCCAACGGAAGCGCCACCTGCAGAATCCACCGAATCCACTGCTTCCCCCAGCATCCTCAACTGGGCCAAAACAGCACTCCAGTCGATTCAAGCGCGACAGGCATTGCAGCGTCCTACAACCGTTGAAACCACTGAAGAAACTCAGGAGACACCGACGGCTGAAGCAGTGGCGGCTGATGCCCCCCTTCCTGTCTCTGGGGAGTCTGCCCAGACCGCTGTTGCGGATGAACCTGCTGCTGTCCAGCCCGTTGTTGAAGCTGAGCCTGGGGAACCAGACCCCTCCCCTGTCCTTGATGAGGGCTTTTTGTGGTCGGCGGCGGTCCTTGCCGCCCAAGGCCGGCGCCCAGAGGAGGTGGATATTGAGGAAATTACTTGGTTACAACGCCTGCGCCGAGGTCTGGGCAAAACTCGTCGTGGGCTGGTGCATCAACTGCGGGCGATCGTCGGCCAAGGCCCCTTAAGTCGGGATGCTGTCGAAGCAATTGAGATGCTGCTGTTGCAGGCGGATGTGGGGGTCAAGGCCACAGATCAAATTATTGCGGCGCTGCAAACAAAAATTCGCCAAGAAACCCTCCCTGCCGATCAGGCGATCGCCTACCTGAAGGAGATTCTGCGGGACATTCTTGATCGCCCCTTTCAACAGGGCTACCGCCGCAACTTTGCTCCGAAAAAGGGCACGCTGAATATTTGGTTGATTGCCGGTGTCAACGGCGTCGGGAAAACCACCACCATTGGTAAGCTCGCCCACATTGCTAGCCAGTCGGGCTATCGCTGTTTGATTGCGGCGGCAGATACCTTTCGGGCAGCCGCCACCGAACAGGTGAAAATTTGGGGACAGCGCTCCAATGTGGAGGTAATTGCCAACCCCGGCAAAAATACCGATCCTGCTGCTGTGGTTTTTGATGCTATTGGGGCTGCCCAGGCCCGAGGCACAGAATTGCTCCTGGTGGATACCGCTGGCCGCTTGCAAAACAAGGCCAACCTGATGGAGGAACTCAAGAAAATCCGCCGCATCATTGATAAAAAGGCGGGCGATGCTCAAATTGAATCGCTCCTAGTTCTCGATGCTACCCTCGGCCAAAATGGTTTGCGTCAAGCGCAGATCTTTGCAGAAGCAGCGCAACTGACTGGGGTCATCCTGACCAAGTTGGACGGAACCGCCAAGGGGGGGGTGGCCTTGGCGGTGGTACAGGAATTGGGGCTACCGATTCGCTTCATTGGTGCTGGCGAGGGCATTAAGGATCTGCGCCCCTTCTCCAGTTTTGAATTTGTTGAGGCCTTGCTCTCCAGTGATGTGGAGGTGGCAGCATGAGGCTGGCCGATCGCCTGCGGTATTTCCAAGGCAATGTTTTTGATGCAATGGATCGGGCAAAGGCAGCGGTGGCGGCCACTGGGCGGCCGATTGTGGATCTCTCCCTTGGTTCTGCGGATTTGCCCGTAGCCGATCACATTCTTGCGGCCATTGAAGCGTCGGTGCGCGATGCCAGTACCTATGGCTATCAACTCTTTGCTAGTACGGCGGCCTTTCGCCAGGCAGTAGCCACTTGGTTTGAACGCCGCTTTGGCCTCAGGGTGGATCCCGAGCGGGAGGTGCTGACGCTCATTGGCTCCCAGGAGGGGACGGCGCACTTGCCCCTTGCGGTGATGAACCCCCAAGAGTATGCCCTGGTGCTCGATCCGGGGTATCCCTCCCATGCGGGTGGGGTCTATCTTGCGGGTGGACAAGTGTATCCACTACCCCTGCGCTCAGAAGATCACTTTTTGCCAGATTTGGCAGCGATTCCCCTGATGGTACGGGAGCAGGCCAAACTTTTGATTCTCAGCTATCCCCACAATCCCACCACGGCAGTGGCGCCCTTGGACTTTTTCAAGACGGCGGTTAAGTTTTGCGATCGCTACGGGATTTTACTGGTACATGATTTCCCCTATGTTGATCTGGTCTTTGACGGGGAGCGGGCACCCTCGATCTTTGAAGTGGATCGCGATCGCCAAGTGGGGATTGAATTCTATAGCCTCTCGAAGTCGTACAATATGGGCGGGTTTCGCATTGGCTTTGCCATTGGCCGTGCCGATATCATTGCTGCCCTGCGCCAAATCAAATCGGTGATTGACTTTAACCAATACGCCGGCATCTTGCGGGGGGCCATTGCCGCCCTCACAGGAGATCAAACCTGTGTCCAGCAGACGCGGGAGATTTTTCGGCAGCGGCGCGATGCCTTTGTCCAAGCCCTCGGCGATCATGGCTGGCCGGTGCCCCTCCCGCCAGCGACGATGTATGTGTGGGCGCAACTGCCGGCGCCTTGGCAACGGGATTCCCTTGGCTTTTGTCAAGCCCTTGTTCAGGCAACTGGGATTGCAGCGGCTCCCGGCTCGGGTTTTGGGGAGGGGGGAGAGGGCTATGTGCGCTTTGCCCTAGTGCGCGATCGCCCCTGTTTAGAGGTGGCCGCTGCCCAAATTGCCGAATTTAGCCAAACGGTCCTGAAGGTGTAGGGCTCTAGTCTCCCATGATCCACGCCAACAGCAGGATCAGACCGCCCCAAAGGAGGATTGCAGGAACATGAATGGCGCGCAACACTTCTAGGGGAGTTAAAATGAGCACCTTGGTAAAGAGATTGGTGATCGTACAAAGAAGAACCAGCAAAATGATAAAGAGCATGGCAATTCGCCCTAGGCATTGCCATAGATGGGAATCACGGCGCCACTAATGGCCGCCGCTCCCTCGGAAATGAGGTAGGCAATCAGTTCAGCGATCGCCGCAGGACTCACCCAATTTGTTGCTTGGGCTTCCCCCATCGCCGCCCGATTGGCGGGGGTATCAATAATGCTGGGAAGGATCACATTGGCCGTGATATTTTTGCCTTTGGTTTCAGCAGCGATCGCCCGCGTAAAGGCCACTACTGCGGCTTTGGCGGCGCAATAGGCGGCCAGTTCAGCCGCTGGCTCAACTGCACCCCGTGAGCCAATGGTGACGATGCGTCCGTATTGCTGTGCTTGCATGCGTTTAAGGGCGTGCTTACAGACCAAGAAGGTGGTCTCGACATTGAGGCGAAAACTCTGCTGCCAATCACTGAGGGCAAATTGTGCGGTTGGCCCCATACTAAAGCCACCCACGAGGTGAACCACGGCATCCAATTGCGGCATTCGCTCCAACAGAGCTGCCACTTCACTTTCATTGTTCAAGTCCGCTGCCACAAACCGCACATTGGCCAATTCCGCCGCCGCCAATTGCTTTTCGAGAGCAGCACGGGCAGCCCCATCAATGTAGGGAACTGTCAGGGTATAGCCGTGGCTCAGGAGAACTGGCACTACCCCTTGGCCCAGCCCGCCTGTGCCGCCTGTCACTAAAACCGCCCGATGGCCAAATCCCCTCATGGCTGATCCCTCAGTGTCAGTTGTCGTGCTTTGTAGAAGGTTTGCAAACTGTGGCGATCGCCAACAAATCGCCAGTGCCAAGGTTCATAACTCACTCCCTGAGGATTATTACGGGGAAAGGACAGTTCAAAACTAAAACGAGCCGCATTCTTTCCCAACCAACGAAAGGCAGGGGTATCCTCAAAGGTTTCCTTAAGATGGGTCTGTGGCCGGGTGCCATCACCAATATCAATGGCATAGCCCGTATGGTGCTCGCTATAGCCGGGGGGTGCACTCACCAATGCCCGCTCCCTTGCCCGTTGTGCCCGCTGCTCCTTGACCTCAAAGAAAAGATAGTCCTGATCCTGTTTGGAACGAAATCCAGAAAGCGGTATCAACACCACCCCCTCCTGCTGCGCGGCGGCCACCATTGCCCGAAACCGCTCTGCTGCGGCGCGCCGTAACTTGATTTGGCCATCGGCGCTCACCGGTTCCAGTTCTGCGAGGGGAGCCTCTTCATAGGGCAGATGTCCCAGCAGATTCTCTGTTGGCGTTACCGTTGACGCCGTTCCCCTGGGTGATTCCGCAGGACGATTCAGGAACCAGGCTGCTCCTACCCCCATGAAAGCCACGAGCGCAATGGCGCTGACGATTGCCCCTCGCCGAGGCTCCTCCTTACCCTTGGTGATGGGTTGTAGCCGCTCCGCAACAGGAATATCTTGATCCATGATTCAACCCTGTTCTTTTGTAGAGAATAGACGATTTTTCCTAGGGCTGGGCATAGAGTTGCCAGTAGTTCCAGTAGTTTTCCAAGACACTCTTGACATAGCCATAGGTCTCAGGAAAAGGAATCGATTCCACAAAGCGATCGCTATCGCCAATGTCGAACCGCTCTAGCCACTGACTGACATTGCCGGGACCGGCATTGTAACTGGCCAAGGCTAAGAGTGTGTTTTGATTGTATTGATTGTGGGTGTAGTCAAAGTACCACGTGCCCAAACGGATATTGTGCTCTGGATCCACAAGGGAATAGTCCTCTAGGTTCAACTGCTCGGCAATCCAAGCGGCCGTCTCTGGCATCAACTGCATTAACCCCGTTGCCCCCACCACTGAGCGGATCTCCTTTTCGAAGCGAGATTCTTGGCGAATCAGGGCCATCACCAACAGGGGATTTAAGTTGTGGGTCAGTGACCACTTTTTGACCAATTCCCAGTAGGGCAAGGGGTAAAGGGCATACCAGAAGCGGACATCACGGCGAAGGGGCGCCAAGAATGTGGCCACCTGCGGTTCCCTGGCGGCCCGTGTAAACAAGTTTTGCAGCATAAAGATGCCATCGAGGTATTCCCCCACACCAAGGCGAATCAGGCCATCAGTGAGTTGCTCTGCCGCTGTTGGTGTCACTCGGTTCTGGAATTCCCACTGCCAGCGCTGCCAAGCCTCCTGAAATTGCCGCAGCAGATACAGTTCTTGCAGGGTTGGGCTGCCCGTCGCTAAAGGGAGCAGGGTTTGGCGATCGCCCGCCACTGAGGGGCGCTGCTGTCGCAGGGTTGTAAAGGTGCCCACTGGTTTCTTAAGCAGACTGGCAGCTCGCCAAGCATAGTAGGTGTGGGGATAGCGCTCCGTAACCAGTTGCCAGGTTTGGCGTTGCCCTTGGGGTTGTCCTGCCTCCCCTTGCCATTTTCCTTGCCAAAAGGCGGCTTGGGGGGCAAGCTCACTCTCAGGGTTAAACTTGAGAATCTCCCTAACCCACTGTTGTGCCTGAGACCACTGCCGTTTTTGGGCAGCTCCTTGGGCCAGTTGCCAGCGCAGTTCTGCTGCAGCGCTGCTTTGGGGATAGGCCTTGAAGAGCTGTTGCTGGGTTTGTTGTGCCCCTTTGGTATTCCCCAGTTCCCTATAGGCTTGGTACTGTGCCAGAAGGGCATCAGCAGCGATCGCTGGCGCTTGATTTTGGGTGGCGAACTGAAGACACTTGGCCAGCAAAGGGAGACGTGCCGCCGGTGTTTTGGCTAAGTGGGCAAGGCGCAGTTGGGCAAGGGCGGCTTCTGAACTGTTGGGAAAGCGTTGGATCAGGGCTTGATAGGCAGCAATCGCCCCGGCGGTATCCTCACTCAATTGGCGTCCCCGGCCGACCCGATAGAGATTCAAGGGGGTTGGCGGTGCTTTGGCGTAGGCCGCTGCTGCCGAGGCATACTGCATTTTTTCCCAATAGCCAAAGGCGATCGCTTCCCAATCGGCCGGCGTGAGTTGATCGGCGTAGCGCTGGCGCAAAATTTCCAGGTAGGTACCGTACGCCTGAAGAAAAAGACCGTGGCGTGCCACCAGCTTCAGGTAAGGGACTTGATCGGGATTTTTCTCTAACTGTTGCGCCACATAGTTGACGACGGCAGGATGCTGTGGAAAGCGCGCAATTGCTTCCTCTGGCCGGTTCAGATTCAACAGGGCCACCGCTGCCTCCGGCGCCGTGCCATACTCCCGCAGCAACTGTTGCCACGTTGCCTTTGCCTTGCGGTCATCTCCCTGTTGCTGATAGGCCTTAGCCCGAAGGAGCAGAATCGGTGCAGCCATAGGCCGGTAAGTCTGCTCAAGACCCTCGAGCCACTGGAGAGCCCCTTGGGGCTGATTTCGACGCAGACTGTCTACTGCCAGCAGATAACGGGCGCGATCGCGTTTGAGGGGATCCCCAGAGCGTGCCCACTGCACCAACGCTGGCACACTTTTGGGCGGAGCCTCGCCATTGAGCCTATAGGGAGGCGCCGGCGATCGCCCATGATGCCACTTGACCAGCCCAGCCCCGAGGACGAGCGTCGCCAGCAACAGCGACAGTAGCCAAGGCCCTATCCGTTGGTAACGTTTTACTTTCGAGAGGAATTGGACCATTGCGGTGCCCTCAGCCAGTAACCCTGCTGTCTTTAGTAAACTACGGTGTGGCCATCTGCAAACCAGCCGCGACTGAAGTCCCCGGCTTCCTTTTGCCTTGCGGAGGTGCTATGAAAAGATCAACCCATCATGGTCAATCTCAATGCCCCCGACACCGCGCATGGTTTGGATTGTAATTGGCTGCAATTGCCTGATTGCGCTGATTGCATTGTGGTTGGCCTGGCAGTTGGTGAAGCTGCGGCAGATTCTGCGGGGGGTGTCCCGTGCTCTACTGAATGCCGAGCGGAGTACCCACCGCGTCTTAGGTGGTGCTCCGGAGGTAATCATCATTGGCCAGCGGGGTGTGTCAAGTGTGCGATTGCAATTGCCTAAATGGCGTCGGCAACAGCGCAATGTCCGTCTGTTTTTAACCTTGCTAAGCTGGATAGGATGGTATAGTAGCCGCCTACGAAGGAGAAAGCGATGAGTCGGCAACAGAGTGGCGGTGGTACCTTTTTGGGGGGGCTGCTCCTAGGGAGTGCGATCGGCACAGTCGTGGGGCTATTGATTGCTCCCCGCTCTGGTCAAGAAACCCGCCAACTGCTACGCAAATCCGCTGATGCCCTACCCGAACTGCTCGAAGACATTACTGCCAGTTTTGAGCAATATCGCGATCGCCTTTCAGAGACCACCCAGGAGCGCTGGCAGGCAACCCTAGAACGGCTCAAGGAAGCGATCGCCGTCGGTATCGAAGTCACCCAGCAGCAGCAGCAAACCTTTCGGCGTGAAGCCAATGGCATAGCCTTGAGTGACCCTGATGAAGAGGATGTTGTCAATCAATAGCTTCATAGCTTACTTTGGAGTCGTCAGCTAAGGAATATGAGCCAAGAAACTAGGAGTCATCCCCTTAGCCAACAATCTCGACAGAGGGAGAACCCAGCGAGATTTTCCAAACAAAACATAATACAATCTTGCCATCACGTTTTTTGGTAACAGCACTGCTACAACCAACAGGATTCAAAGAAGGGGTACACCATCGTGGGATTATTTAGTCGGCTATCACGAGATATTGGCATTGACTTGGGGACAGCCAACACACTGGTTTATGTATCCGGACGCGGTGTGGTTTTAGAGGAACCGTCCGTTGTCGCCATTGACCAAAACACCAAACAACCCCTTGCCGTTGGTACTGAAGCGAAGCGAATGCTGGGTCGGACACCCGGGAATGTGGTGGCCGTACGTCCACTGCGGGATGGTGTGATTGCCGACTTTGAACGTGCCGAACTAATGCTGAAGCACTTTATGCGCCAAGTGCACGGCGGCAAGAATCTCTTTGCCCCCCGTGTGGTGATTGGTATTCCCAGCGGTGTTACCGGTGTCGAACGCCGTGCCATTGAGGATGCGGCTCGGGGTGCGGGGGCGCGGGAGGTGCATTTGATTGATGAACCCGTGGCCGCTGCCTTTGGCGCAGGTTTACCAGTGGAAGAACCAACGGGCAACATGATTGTCGACATTGGCGGTGGCACGACTGAGGTGGCGGTTCTCAGTTTACAGGGCACCGTTTTGAGTGAATCCGTCCGTGTGGCTGGGGATGAAATTTCTGAGGCAATTGTCCAATATTTGAAAAAAGTACACAACTTAATTATTGGTGAACGCACAGCTGAGGAGATCAAGATTCGCATTGGCTCTGCCTATCCCAATGACAGCTATGACTCCGAATCCATGGAAGTGCGGGGCCTGCACCAACTCTCTGGCCTACCACGCACAGTTGTAGTCAAAGCAGAAGAGATTCGCGAAAGCATGGCCGAACCCCTGTCGGCGATTATTGAAGCGATTAAGCGTACCCTTGAGCGAACCCCGCCGGAACTGGCCGCAGACATTGTTGATCGCGGGATTATGTTGGCCGGCGGTGGTGCCCTGCTACGGGGTCTCGATACCCTGATTAGCCATGAAACCGGCATTGTCGTCCATGTGGCAGCGGATCCCCTGCGGTGTGTAGTCATGGGTACTGGGCGCGTACTGGAAAACTTCAAAGACTTGGCTCGGGTCTTTTCTACACAACCGGCAGTGATTGGTTAAGGATCAGCAGTGATGGCTTTTCTGCTGCGCTGGTGGGGACGATATGCAGGTAGCCTCGGCCTTGTCGCCTTAGTCCTCACAACGGCTTGGATTTTGCGCGCGACCAATGGGGCAGCGATTCGTGAACTCTACCGCCTTCTCAGTTTGCCCTTTCAAGGCGCAGTGGACGATCAGCAAGCCCTGATTCAAGCTCGCACATGGCAACTGGAGCAGCAACTGGCTGCCCTTCAGGCGGAAAACCAACGGTTGCGGCACATGCTGAATGCACCGATGCTCCCCAATTTGAATGGCCGCATTGTGCCGGTGATTGGTCGCAGTTCCGATCAGTGGTGGCGATCGCTCCTCTTAGGGGAAGGCACTCGTCAGGGCTTAACCGTTGGCTCAGTGGTGGTGGGTAACGGTGGTCTTGTTGGCCGCATTACCAGCATTACCCCCAATACCAGCCGAGTCATGTTACTCACGGATCCCGCCAGTCGCGTGGGGGTTGTGGTTGGTCGAACGCGGCAGATGGGGATTCTGCGGGGACAACTCAACCAGCAGGTGATTGTCGAGTTTTTAGAGAAAGACCCGAAGGTACAGCCCAAGGATGTTCTCTATACCTCAGCCCTGAGTAGTCTTTATCCAGCAGGCATTCCCATTGGTGAGGTGCAATCGGTGGAACTGAGCGATCCCACCCATCCCCATGCCACCGTTATTCTTGGGGCGCCGTTTGATCGCCTTGAGTGGGTGACCGTCATTCCCTATGCTGAACCGACAGACACGTTTACACCGAACTAGTCTCACTAGTCTCAACTGGCTGATTACCATTGGCTCTGTGGGACTCTGTGCCCTGCTGAGCTTTATTCACTTACCTAACTTGCCTCTATTGGTGCCGGACTGGTTTTTGATCTGGGTGGTGGTCTGGAGTGTCAAGCGATCGTGGGGCCAAGGGGTACTGGCGGGTATTGCCCTCGGCTGGATTCAAGATGGCTTGGTCAGTGCTCATCCTAGCCATGCAGTCAGCTTAGCTTTGGTGGGGGGGCTGACCGCCCTGATGCAAAAGCAGCGTTTTGTTTCTGAGGATTTTATTTCCGTTGCTCTGATTACCTTTGCAATGGCCATCCTGCAGCAAACCATCATCGCAATCCAAATGACCCTTGGCAGTGGCTTTCCCCTAGAGGAAATTTGGCAGCACCATCGGCAAGTAGCGCTTAGCTCAGCTATTATGAGTAGTCTTTGGGCACCCTTGCTCTATGCCCCCTTGAATCGCTGGTGGACGTGGCTGCGAGAACAGGAGTAGTTCATGAAAAAATGCAGGAGCTTCCTTACCCCTGCACCTGACTTGTTCATTTTAAATCTCAGTCAATGCTTTGGCGCTATGGGCGTAATTTCCCGAACATACTCATAATGCCGTCTTGTTTCTTGAGCATTTGGTTGAGCTTGCGCAAATCCAAGTTAATGGTTTCACCAGGATAGTTTTTCAAAAACGACATCACGCTCAATCCTTCTGGAGAGGCAGCGGCAGTGAGCATCGCACCCCGAAGGGCAACTTCCCCAGCTTGATCACGGCGAATTGTGACCTGAGAAAATTGTTTGAGTAAATCTTTGCCAATGGGACTGGCTAGAATTTGATCGGTTTGCACAACATTAAAGGGCAGCCGCATACTCAAGAGTTCAAGGAGCTTGGCTTGGCTATCTTTGGGAACCAGCCGCATCAATGCTCGCAATTGACCCGTTGCTTCTTGGGTGGACACAAATTCCTCTAACTCCGACATGGGGAAGGATCGCTGAAAAGGACCATAGGTGAGGGAGACAACGTTAGCTGCTTTGACAGGGGGGGTGAAAAGGGCACCTACGGGTAGTGCCAGTGCCAGTAACCAAGGTGAAAGACGCTTCAGCATAGGGGATCGACTCCAAAATCACTTCGGTACAAACGTCGGATTGCACCGCTAGCAGTATAGCAGTGAAAATAGAGCTTGCTGGTTCTCCTTAACTTATCCCTAAACTTGTCCTTAACGTTTAGTGACTTTAGACGTAAATTGATGAGCGTTTGGCAGCAGGGCGCCACGATTGAGCTCAGGATTGACTCCTTAAGCCACACGGGGGAGGGGGTAGGACGCTGGCAGGATCGGGTGGTTTTTGTGGCCGATACGGTTCCGGGCGATCGCCTGCGGGTGCGCCTGACCCACGTAAAGCGACAATATGCCCACGGCAAAGTTTTGGAGGTGGTGCAGCCTTCAGAACGGCGGGTGCGCCCAAGCTGTATTGTCGCCGATAAGTGTGGCGGCTGCCAGTGGCAGTGTGTGGCCTATGCAGCTCAATTGGCGGCCAAAGAACAACTGGTGAAGGACGCGAT
>NZ_JACOMP010000267.1:0-10905 GCF_014466085.1 Thermosynechococcus sp. OHK43 | reverse complement strand
TTGTGATTGAGGCAGAGGTTCACCGCCAATTACGGGCATTTTTACGCAGCAGTGGCGATCGCCGGTGGCCTCACCATCTCACCTTGGCGCGGTTGGTGGCCCGTGCCCTGCGGCTGCGGCGGGGGTGTTTACTTCAGGTCAGCCAGCGGGCGGTGTTACAACATCGCTATGGCCTGAGTTATCTGTTGCCGCTGCTGTTGTATCCTGAACCGGCCCTGCTAGTTGTCCCCCAGGAGCGACTGACACGGCTACTGCACCAAGAAATTCCTGAACTGCTCACCTTCCTTGCCGTCACCAAACCAATTCAGCATAGCCACTGCCCGCAGCCAGTGTTTGAGGGAGTGCTCGTGATGAACCTCGAGGACTGGTGTCGCCAAGCCACCCCCCACCCCAACGTTGTCACGATTATTGATGGCATTGAAGCCTTGCCCCAAATTGCCCAGCAGCAGATGACCTGCACAATTACCACCAGGGATTGGGAGCACTTGAAACTAGCGATTCCCAGTGCCGTTGGCGCCATTCGCCAAGTTTATGCCCAGTTGGTGCAACACCTCTTTCAGCGGCCTCAGAATCCCTATGGCGACTATCTGCTCACCCCCACAGAACAGCAACCCCTCCTTGATCTGCTCCATCAATGGCCGCAGTCGCTGCCTCCCCAGTGGTCGCAATTGCGGGACTACCTCAACCGCAGTGACACAGTCATCTGGGGCCGCCGCCATCCCACGGTAGGCTACTTTACCCTCCATGGCCACCCCCTGAATTTGCGTCCCTATTTTCAGGAGATTTGGTGCCAAGCCCCCTTTGTCCTCATTGGCAGCGGACCCGATACAGACTCCCCTCTGGCCTATGTGCAGCAGGACCTAGGGATTCCGCCCCAAACGACGATTAAATTTGCCAGCGATCGCCACAGTGAAGCCATTACCCTTGCGATCGCCGAAGACTTACCCCTGCCCAATACCCCGGAATTTGCCCCGGCGGTTCTGCGGCGTCTCTACGATCTCATTGGCACGATTGGCCATCAACGGGCAGTGATCCTTGTCAGTGATGTACCCCTGCGGGAACAGTTGGCCACCCAATTGGCTGCCCTCTACGGTTCACGGGTACAGGTGGAGACGACGGCCCTTGAGACGAACACGATTTTAGTAACGGGGGAAACCTTTTGGCTGCGCCATGGGGCACAGTTACCCTGCCCGGCCCTATTGGTCCTGACGACGTTGCCCTTCCCCTCCCCGGAAAAAGCAGTGGTGAGTGCCCGCATTGAATGGCACAAGCGGCAAAAACAAGACTGGTTTCGTCAATATCTCTTGCCCGAGTGCTTGACGGTGCTAGATCGTGCCCTTGCCCCTGTCCGTCAGGATGATACCTTGGTGGCCATTTTGGACCGGCGGCTTACGGAGCGCAGCTATGGCCGCGAAATTCTCCAGAGTCTCAGTCCCTACAACCGCGTTAGGGATCGCGCCCAATCCCCGCGTTGAGTTTGCCACTGCGAAAGCCCTCCAGATCCAAGGTGACATCGGTAAAACCAAGGGACTGAAAGTGATTCACCAGTTGCTCAAGATCCGTCATCGTTACAAAGTCAGCAATCTGCTGTTGGGGCACCTCAATGCGAGCGGTATCGCCATGACTGCGGACACGACACAGTTCCCAGCCCTGCTTGCGCAGGTAGTATTCGGCATTGCCCACCCGTTGCAGCTTGGCAAGGGTAATTTCTTCACCGTAGGGAAAGCGCGAACTGAGACAGGGTTGGGCGGGTTTATTCCACCAGGGCAGCCCTAGGGATTTGGCAATTTCTCGCACTTCTAGCTTGCTAATGCCAATTTCGGCTAGGGGCGATCGCACCCCACGTTCTTTGGCCGCCGCAATGCCCGGACGATAGTCTTGGAGATCATCAGCGTTTACCCCATCAAGAACATACTCATAGCCCCAAGCCTGCGCCAGTTCCCGCAGGCGATCGTGGAGTTCACTTTTGCAAAAGTAGCAGCGATTCACGGGGTTGGTGGCGTAGTTGGGGTTCTCCAGTTCATGGGTTTCAATCAATTCATGGCGAATGCCAATGGCTGCCGCTTGAATGCGCGCATCCTCTAGATCCGCTGGAAATAGGGAAGGGGAGACCGCCGTGACCGCCACCGCCCGATCGCCCAAGACATCCTGAGCAACTTTGGCCACCAGGGTACTATCAATACCACCAGAGTAGGCAATCAAGGCTCGATCGAGTTGACCGATGAGATCGCGTAAGGCCGCTAGTTTGTCCACGCCCATCACCGACCGATTTTCTGAGAATTCTGCTCCTACAGTGTAGCTTAGGGGTGAGAGCAAAACACTCAGGCACCCGTTGCCAAATGCTGCGAGTGCTCCCCCCTGCTCTAAAATAAAATCACGAACGGATAACCGCTGATTACTCGGGAGAACCTATGGGAATTTTCAATGGTATTATTGAGTTTCTTAGCAATATCAACTTTGAAGTCATTGCTCAACTCACCATGATTGCCATGATTGGCATTGCAGGACCAATGATTATTTTCCTGTTGGCCGTGCGTCGCGGCAATTTGTAGGCCATTTCTTTTTCAAAACTTTGGCAGTCCCCCACGTTTGTGCTAACCGTGCCAAATCCTTGGCTTGCAGTTGATACCAGCGTTGCAATCGTGCCAGTTCTTCGGTAATGCTCAGGGTGGGGGCAAATTCTTCGCAGCCATAGCCCAGATGGCGCAGGATCGCTACCAGCGTACAGGGGGCAATCCAATAGGTTTGACTTAAGGCTAAAAGATTCACTTTAGCCCCTTCTTTGGCTTTCAGCTCATTTTGAATGGAGAGGATGAGGGTCGGTGGGGGGGCGATCGCGGGTCGTTGGTACCCCACATAGACTATTTCGGGCTGGGCAATGGCCAATAGCCAACGCAAATGGGTAGAAGAGGGGGGCAGGGACCAGAGGATGAGTGTGCGACAGCGGTCGCGGGGGCGATCGTAGTGAATGGCTGCTGTGGTGAAGTTGGGAGGGACCTCAGGGCGGCCATAGCCATAGAGCAAGACATGGTCGCGCAACTGCGGCAGGAGCGTTGTCAAAGGCGGGAGGGGTTGCCAACTGGGAATCGGGTGACTCGGTGGCTCGGGGACGTACCACGCCAGTGAGGGTTTGACTCCCTTGAGTTCGAGTTCCAACTGGGTTTCGCCATTCCAAGTGTGGGCTGTGAGGTGATAGGCAATATCTACTCTGGTTGGCAACGGCAAAAATGGTCCCCAGCGCCAAGCCTTAGCGGTCATCTGCTGCCCATTCTGCTCTAGGGTGAGTTTCAGGTGCTCCCCCTGCTGACCCATGGGCGTTTGTTCGAGGATCTTGACCCCGCGACTACAGAAAATAGGCTGAGGATTCTCACTGCCAAAGGGTTGCAATTGCTCCACTTGAGTGTAAAAGTCCCAGGTCAGTTGCTCAAAGGAGATTTCGGCATCAAGGGTGACCAGGGGACGCAGATCCTCGGGTTTGAGACAGGTTTGGGCAAAGGCCCGCAGGCGATCGCGCCAAGCCGCTAAATGCTCTGCCCGTAGGCTAAACCCCCCGGCCGCTTTATGACCGCCATATTTCAACAGCAAGTCCTTGGTGGCCTCAAGAGCCTCAAAAACATGGAATTCTGGAATACTACGAATTGAGCCACGAATTGTCGTCTCATCTTCATAGGTGCCAATAAACACAGGTACGCCGTAGCGCTCCACAAGACGGGAGGCCACAATGCCAATGACCCCATGGTGCCAGTTGGGCTGGACGATCACCAAAACCCATTCCTGTTGGGGATCAAAATCCGTCTCTTCGAGGTGGGCGATCGCCGCCGCTTCAATCTCGGCACAGAGATCCTGACGGCGACGGTTGGTTGCTTCACAGAGGGCTGCCAGCTCCTGAGCACGGTCTGGATCGTCCGTTGTCAACAATTCAATCACTACTTGCGGGTCACCAATCCGGCCAATGGCGTTGATCCGCGGTCCGAGACGAAACCCCACGGCCGTGGGTTTTAGGGAGGCGTCCTGCTCGGGTAAACAGCGCGCCATTTGCATCAGTGCTTGGACGCCCACCAGAGGAGAGGTGGGAAGGGTTTGCAATCCCTGCTTGACCCAGCGGCGATTCACCCCCGTCAAGGGCGCCAGATCGGCAATTGTGCCAAGGGTACACAGCTCCCGCAACGGCCGCACCAGTGGCCGCCAGTTGCCCAATCGCTGCGCCAGGGACACAGCTAGAATATAGGCCATCCCCACCCCTGCGAGGGTATGGTAAGGCGAGGTCGGGGAAACTAGTTTTGGATTGAGAATGGCATGGGCAGGGGGCAGTTGCGGTGGTACATCGTGGTGATCCGTCACAATGACTGTCAGTCCCAGTTCCCGCGCCTTGAGAATCGGTTGGAGGGCAGCAATGCCGTTGTCCACGGTGAGAATCAGTTTGACGCCTCGGTCGTAGCACTCCTGCACAATCCGCTCATTGATGCCATAGCCTTCATGCATGCGCGAGGGAATTTCATAGTCAATGTCTGCTCCCAGATGGCGCAGGGCACGCAACAGCAGGGCGGTACTTGTCATGCCATCGGCATCGTAATCCCCACAAATGGTCATCTTGTCGCCGTGGGCGATCGCCCGTTGCAGCAATTCCACTGCTAAATCAAGGTCAGGAAAGACCCTGTTGGGAGGCGGTAGCTCTAGGGTTTCCGGTTCGAGAAACGCCCGTACGGCTGTAGGGGTTGTAAGACCCCGCCGCAAATAAATTTCCGCCAGCGATGAGTGGCAACCCAGAGTCCGCCTCAAGGCGTCCCGACACTTAGGATCAATCGGCGGCAAAAGCCAACGTTGCTGGGGAAGAACACCCATGATGCGGAGGGGGGAGATAGGCAAAGCAACAACCCCAATGCTAACTTGAGGCTGGCTTTGGTTGACAGGCTGAAAGAATTAGAATGATAATCATTAGCATTCTTATAGAGCCTTAGTGAATCCCCTAGGCAAGGTCTTGGTGTGAGGTTAGGAAGGCAAGTATGGCAAAATCCCTAGCAACGGCCATTGTCGGTGCCGTTGGCGTTAACGTTTTCTTTTTGAATTCCGCAGTTTTTGCCCAGAGGCCAAATCCGCTGTCGGCAAGTGCCAGCATGGGGCAGGTCACCTCTGTCTCGCAGCTTTCTGATGTGCGCCCCACTGACTGGGCCTATCAAGCCCTAGCCTCCCTTGTGGAAAAATATGGCTGTGTTGCCGGCTATCCCGATGGCACCTTTCGCGGCAGCCGCGCCCTGACGCGGTTTGAAATGGCGGCGGCATTGAATGCTTGCCTCGATGTGGTGAGCGATCGCTTTGCCAGTAAAGAAGATCTCGCTACACTGCAACGGCTCTCTCAGGAATTTGCTGCCGAATTAGCCACGCTTCGCGGGCGGGTAGATCAGCTTGAAGCGCGTACTGCCAACCTAGAAGCTCAGCAATTTTCCACAACTACCAAGTTATCCGTGGATGCCGTGATGGCCTTTCAAGCCGGTGGAAATACAGGCCAAGTAGTCGATCCCGTCACGGGGACTGGGTTCGCAGGGGGAAGCTACAACCCCACAGCGATCAGCCGTGTAGAACTGACCCTGAATACCAGTTTCCGCGGTGACGACTTGCTGACCACTACGCTGGAGGTGGGTAACAATGGCGTAGATACGTTTGGAGCAACGGGGATTGGTACCAACGGCCTCCTTGCCGGTGGTTCTGTAGATTATGGCGGTGTTGCAGCGGCTGCGAATCTATTTCGCCTTTTTTATACCTTCAAGCCCACGGCAGACCTGACAATCGGTATCGGCCCGCAGTTTTACCCCAGCGATATTGTGGATACCAACAGCTACGCTAACAATTCATTCACGCATTTTAGTTCCAACTTTTTTATCAACAATCCTCTGATTGTTCCCTTTGCCGTAAATGATCCCGGAGGGGCAGGGGTGAGTATTGAATGGAACCCAGGAGGAGGGTTCTTTACCCTGCGCAGCGTCTATGTTGCCGCCACTGCCAACGCCCCCGGCGGTGTACCCACAGGGGGGGGTCTGTTTGGGGATCCCTATCAGGGAACTGTGGAATTAGAGTTTGCGCGTGCCTTTGGGGCCAATGAACAAAACAATTTTGCTGTTCGCCTGCAATACACCAACGCCTCGACCTTGAACATTTCCCAAAATGCAGCTGGGATCAATGCCGAACTCTCCCTGGGCAAGTTTGGCCTCTTTGGGCGCTATGCCTACTCCGATATGAAGCTCTATGGGGATGGGGCCACCATTAATGGTCTAGGGCCCTTTGCCGTCGATCCGGGTGCCCTAATCATTCCTGCCGGTGGGCAAGTAAATACTACGGCGCACACATGGATGGTCGGCCTTGCTTACCGGGATTTGCTCACCGAGGGGTCACTATTGGCAGCGGCAGTGGGCCAGCCCTTTATTAATTCGCTGCCCTCAGCCCCGCAAGTTAATGATGCCACCCAAATGAACTATGAACTCTTTTTCCGCTATCCCCTGAGCGACCATATTTCAATTACACCGGTGTTTATGGCGGTAACCAATGCCCACAATCGGTCTGACAGCAGTCCCCTTTTTCAGGGGCTGATCCGCACCACGTTTAGCTTCTAGGGAAAGACCTACAGTTGTTGTGAAATGGGCGGTAGGATAAAAAAATGCACAATTATGGAACGCTTAAGTCTATGCTGCATCCGCGTTTGGCTGCTGCCTTTGAGCAGCGTTCGGCTCTCAAGATTATCAGTGGCCTGAATAACTTTGATCGCGATCGCGTGCGGGCGGTGGTGACCGCTGCCGATCAAGGGGGCGCCACCTTTGTGGATATGGCTGCCGATCCTGAACTGGTGCGCCTTGCAAAGGAACTGACGACGCTGCCAGTCTGTGTGTCGGCGGTGGAACCGTTGCAACTCCTACGGGCAGTGGCCGCTGGTGCCGATCTGGTGGAAATTGGCAACTATGATAGCTTCTATGCCCAAGGGCGAGTGTTCAGTGCTGAGGAAGTGCTGGCCTTGACGCGCCAAACCCGTGAGCTGCTGCCCCAGACTATGCTGTCGGTGACCGTGCCCCATACGCTGTCCTTGGATCAACAAGTTGCCCTGGCTGAGGCCTTGGTGGCCGCTGGTGCCGATGTCATTCAAACGGAGGGGGGGACGAGTAGCCAGCCCCACCACGGCGGCACCTTGGGTCTCATTGAAAAAGCAGCTCCCACATTGGCAGCCGCCTATGAAATTTCCCGTGCCGTTTCGGTGCCGGTGCTGTGTGCTTCGGGGCTTTCGACGGTGACGATTCCGCTGGCGATCGCCGCTGGGGCTGCGGGGGTTGGGGTTGGTTCTGCCGTCAACCAACTCAACAGTGAAGTGGCCATGGTGGCCAGTGTGCGTGCCCTTGCCGAAGCCGTCAAAGGTGCCATTGCCGTCCACCGCTAACCCTGTGGTCAACCCCTCTCGATTGGCGCTGGCCTGTGCGAATCGCCTTTTTGAGGCGGCGGACAATCGGGAGCGGTTCCTCCAGGCGCTAATGACCCCCCCAGCTTATCCTGCCACTGTGCTTTGGTGTGGGGAGCCGGCTGCTGCGCTCCCTTTTGTGGCCTTACCGCCGCTGCCGTGGCAGCCCCCCTGGGTGAGCCGCTTTGTTGCCGGTAGTCCAACGGGTCAACACCCTCTCCATGCAGCCGGTGCTTATTATTGCTTGGATACCTCCTCGGTGTTTGCGGCGGTTCCCCTGCTCACCCTGCCCCAGGAGCCGTCCTTGGTGATAGATGTGTGTGCGGCGCCTGGCGGCAAGAGTCTCTTTGCGTGGCGATCGCTGCGCCCTCGCTACCTCATCTGCAATGAGACCATTGGCAAGCGGGTGGGGATGCTCATTGGCAATCTCAAGCGCTGTCGCGTGCATCCCGTAGGGGTCACTGCTTGGGATAGTGAAGTGCTGGCTGCTGAGTTCCAAGGCACTGCCGATGTGGTGATTGTGGATGCCCCCTGCTCTGGCCAATCCCTGCTGGCCAAGGGGCAAAAAGCCGATGGGTGCTTTCATCCACTGACGATTCGCCACAACCAACGGCGACAAAAACGGATTCTAGCGGCGGCAAGCGCCCTTGTGCGCCCGGGGGGATGGCTGCTCTATAGCACCTGCACCTTTAGCCAAGATGAAAACGAGGATGTGGCGGCTTGGCTCATGGCAAAGTTTCCGCAGTTGCTTCCTCAACCGGTGCCGGCGCTGGCGGCCTATCAATCCCATTTAGCAACATTTCCTTGCTATCGACTATGGCCCCACCAAGGGGAAGGGGCGGGTGCCTTTACAATTCTCTGGCAACATCAGGGCAAGGGAGAATCTCATCCCTTCCCGGCATTGGGGGAACGTGGCGCCTTTGGCGATCGCTGGCGCTGGCACTCCAGTTCCCAACCGGCATAGGTGATAGCAGCAAAGGCATTTTGATCTAAGTACCGACTGAAAATGCGACTACTGGCGATCGCCGCCCGTCCCATTAATGTTGCTCCTAGAAGCTGCCCTTGGCGATTGATCACCACTTGCCCTAAACTCTGACCCTCGGGAGTCAACTGCTGAATCTCCCAGCATTGAATGGGTTCCCTAAGGTACTGCTGCGCTTGCCGCACATTCCAACCCACACGAGCAATGGGCACAGGTAAGGCAATCCACCACGGTTGACGGTAGTAGTCCAGGGTCATGGGCTTTCGCTGTAAAATCTGGCGGGCGATCGCAAAGGCTTCAAAGAATGTCAGGGAGGGCAAATGGTATCCCCGCTGCCAACCGCCACAGGCGTAGACTTGGGGATGACTCGTGCGCCCTTGGGGATTGATTCGCAACCACCCTTGCGCATCCCGCTGCAGGTGTTGCACATTCAAAGAGGTCGGATCAGGTGCTTTGCGCCTTCCCAGAAGTGGAACCCCCAAACCGAGACCACTTAGAGCAGCGTGCAGGCGATCGTTGAACCAGGCATCTTCCGTTGTTACAACCGGCAGCCCTTGTCCATTAGCATCAGAAGCTTTGCCAGACCAGTGGTGCCAACAGGCTCGCTCAATCCTGCTGAGGGCGTCCAGATCATGAAAATCCATTGCCGCCGGCGCATCAAGGAGCAAATAGCCTCGGGCATAGAGGCGATCGCCGCCCACCTGAAAATGACAGCGCGGCCGCCAAACAAATTCCCCCACCCCTGTGATCACATCTACCCCCACCAGTTCCAAGACCCTAGGGGCATAGCGCCGCTGTCCGTGGCGGAGGTGGGCTTGAAAGTGCTGCCAATGCTGAGCATCTAAGCTTAGGGGCGGAAACTGCGATAACCACCAGCGTTGCCACTGCCACTGCCACTGCTCATCAGGAGGTGGGATCACCAAGCCAATCCGCCCCAAAGGGGCACAGCGATAGGCAAGATCCAGCGCAAGGGGACTGGCCGCAACAATCAGCAAATCGTACTCAAAACGCATCGGAAATTAAGAGAAATTAAGATAGAAACGACAACACTGGCAGCGCCCATCCGCACGTTTAACGTTCGTCCCCACTGGCCACAACGTTTGGCACCCCTGTGGGAATTGGCCTACAACCTCTACTGGACGCGGCACGCAGCGGCAATCGCCCTCTTTCGCCGCCTCGACCCAGAACTGTGGGAGCAACAACCACAGCCCGATTTTGGGATGCATTGCCCAGATCCCCACTGAGAACCGCTTTTGGGCATAGAGGGAGCGGGTAATCAACCAATTTCAAGAATATGCCCAGCCTGTGCAGACGTGGTACCAGCAAACCCGCACCAATGCGCCCCGGCGATTGTATTGCCTATTTTTCCCTTGAATTTAGCCCCACGGAGTGCCTGCCAATCTATTCGGGGGGCTTGGGATCACCTCAAATCCGCCAGCGACCTAGGACTCCCCTTGGTGGCGGTGGGGTTGCTCTATCAAAAAGGCTATTTTTATTGATTTTTATACCCTGGCCCTGAAGCTGATCACGACTTCCCAAGGCCAAGAACTCCGCATTCGCGTGGATTACTCCAATCGGGAAGTGCAAGCACCGATCTGGCAAATCTAAGTGGGGCAGCTTTCCTTCTATTCACTGGACACAAACTTGCTAGAAATGCTAAGAAACAGTCCCTACGATCAGCCGACAAGGCGATCTACAGCGAAAGTGGCACACCTACAGATGGCCGATCAAGGCCTCTTTCAAAAACTCTTTATGGCAGTAGGGGCGGCACAGTGGGAGGAAAACAGTGATCTGGCAGAGCGCGCGGATGCTTTTGTAGCACACTTTGGCCGCCTTCAAGATACCCTAGGGAGTAAGCTCTTGCCCGCTTCTCTGAGGGTCTTTGCCCAACCAGTGGCGACTTTCTTGGAAAACCTTGACGATGCTGAGCGGCTCGGCTTTCTGCCCGATGCAGGGGCTGGGTTTACAATCCAGTAACTGCACAGTCAAATGGTTCATGACTACATTCGAGATCCAGCCGTTTTAGTCCCTAGTTTGCAGGCCGCCCATGAGTTTGTTCCTGTCCTGATTGAAACGGCTGCTCGGTTTTGCTCAGGCATCAAACACGCATCCCCTTTCTCAATGGCCTATGCGATCGCCCCCGCCAAAAACGGTTGTTGATCTACCCACCGTCACCCTTACCCTCGAAAGTCAAGGGAAAACGCTGACCTATTCCCTGACCCAACCAGAGCATCGCTTGGGGCGCGATCACCAGTGGGCGGATTTGGTGGTGCCCGATGATCCACTGTGGTCAGTGATTTCCGGCCGCCATGCCGTTTTTAAGCAACAGGGGGCAACCTACTACCTCTGGGATGGAGATGGCAATCAACGCCACAGCACCAATGGCACCTTCTACAACCGACGCCGCATCGGCATTGAAGAGGGCTTTGCCCTCGGGGAAACCCTACGCCTAGAAATTGGCCAAGACCCAAAAAACAAAGTGCAATTG
>NZ_JACOMP010000266.1:0-3913 GCF_014466085.1 Thermosynechococcus sp. OHK43 | reverse complement strand
GGATTAACCAAGGGCAAATTGTTGCTCTCGAAGAACACCGCAATTTGCTGACGGGGGTCGAAATTGACCGTGAAGCCCTGCGCTTTTATCCCCATGGTGAAACGGCGGCCCACATCATTGGCTACATTGGGGAACTGAATGAAGAGGAACTGGCGGCGCGGCGAGATCAGGGCTATCGCCTTGGGGATGTTATAGGCAAAATGGGCGTGGAAGCCACCTATGAAAAAGTACTGCGGGGAACTTGGGGCGGTCAGCAGGTGGAGGTGGATGGCCAAGGCAAAGTCATTCGCATTCTTGGGCAAAAGGTGGCCCGCCCGGGGAATGATATTATGCTTTCGGTGGATTTAGACCTGCAAAAAGCGGCGGAAGCGGCCCTAGGGAGTCGACCGGGGGCGATCGTGGCGATGAATCCCCGCGATGGTTCGATTCTTGCTCTGGCCAGTTACCCTGCCTTTGACCCCAATTGGTTTGCTCGCCGTATGACCCAAGAGCAATGGGATGAGCTCCAGCGGCGGCAATTTCCCTTTGTCAACCGTGCCCTCCAAGGGTTTCCCCCCGCGAGTACGTTCAAAATTGTAACAACGGTGGCGGCTCTAGAGTCTGGGAAGTTCCGCCCTGATACTGTTCTCATGACCTATCCTGCTCTTTATACAGGGGGCTTTGCCTTCCACGATTGGAATCGGGCAGGCTTTGGGCCTTTGGGCTTTGCGGGCGCCTTAGCTTGGAGCAGTAACACCTTTTTTGGTCAAGTTGCACGTGCCATTGGTCCTGAAACGCTGATTGAGTGGGCACGGCGCTTTGGCATGGGCACCAAAACGGGCATTGACTTACCGGGAGAAGCAGCGGGCTTTGTCCCAGATCCCCAGTGGAAGCGGAAAACCTTTGGCGAAGGCTGGTACGACGGCGACACCTTAATCACGGCCATTGGCCAAGGGGCGTTGCAGGTGAGTCCGGTTCAAGCGGCGGTGATGTTTGCCGTGCCTGCGAATGGGGGCTACAAAGTGCGTCCGCACCTGATTGCTTCTGAAAATCCTGATCGCTGGCGACAGTCATTGAATTTGAAGCCTTCTACCGTACAAGTGCTCCGCCAAGGCTTACGACAGGTGGTGACCAATGGTACAGGAGCGGCTCTGAATATTGCCGAGGTGGCGATCGCCGGCAAAAGTGGTACAGGGGAAGATCCACCTCGCCCTAACCACACCTGGTTTGGCGCCTATGCCCCTGCCGAGAACCCGGAAATTGTTGTTGTGGCCTTTGCCGAAAACTCAGGGGGTGGCGGTGGGTCTGTCTGTGGCCCCATGGTCCTCAAGGTGATTCAGGCCTATATGCGGATTCGCGATCGCTAGAAGATTGTCATTCCCTAAGGTTGCGCCTAGAATTTGAAAGAATGGATGTGAGGGGATGAATCATGATCGAGCAGCGCGTCATTGCCCTTGGGCTGACACTGGGTCTATTGACAGCGACCTGGGGAACTCGCCAGAGTGTTGCCGAAACTGTGCCAGTCGAACCAGAAGCGGCTGCACCGATCCTAGTGAATCCTGTTCAACCAGTGGATAGTGAGCCTCTTGTGTTCTCCACAGAACCCGTGGATCCACCCCCCGGTAGTGAACCCCTCGAAAACCTTCAGCCCACCCGCGCCATTCCCATCGTGATCCAAGAACGCTCCACAGGCTGTCAAGCCATCGTTAGCGAGAGCATTCCCCACAACATTTGCCAAGCCCCAGGTCCTCAACCCCCCACCACCCCTGCCACCCGCCAACCCTCTGCTCCAGTCTTCCATCGCCCTGTGGTTGCTGCCAACCCAAGAAATGTTTTGCCATCTGCCCAAGCGGCTGCGCCCGCCTATGTACGTCAGCCTTTTCCAGGAGCGAATCCCTTGCGTTGGCTGACCGTCAACCGCGGCCAACTGCTCTTTCCCTTGCCGTTTCCGGTGCCCATTACCTCAACCTTCGGCTGGCGCATCCATCCCATTTTTGGCGATCGCCGCTTCCATTCAGGAACAGATTTGGGCGCTCCCCAAGGAACACCCGTGCTGGCGGTTTTTGATGGCCGCGTGGTTGAGTCCAACTGGCTAGGGGGCTATGGCCTCACCGTCATTTTGCAACACCCGCCAGAACCGCACCAAACCCTTTATGCCCATCTCTCCCAGACTTTTGTCAATCCTGGCCAATGGGTGAAGCAGGGGGATGTGATTGGCCTGGTGGGAAGTACAGGCAACGCCACAGGGCCGCACCTTCACTTTGAAATTCAGGAAATGACCGCCCAAGGGTTGGTTCCCGTGGCTCCCGAAGCGCGGTTAGAATTGGCCTTAGCCCAATTAAAGCGGGCGATCGCCCATGCGCGTCAGCAGTCGAATCGCACCTAGGTAGGACACCAATGGTTATTGCGACCTCCCCTCACACCGAGAATCCCCTATTGCGGGGCGATGGTTTTCCCCCCTTTGATCAGATTCAGGTGAGCCATGTTGAGCCCGCCCTGCGCCAACTGTTGCAGGAACTCACCCAAGAACTAGAAGCCCTTGAGCAATCCTTTACCCCCACGTGGGAAGGGTTAGTGGAACCCCTAGAACGCCTCAGCGATCGGTTGGATTGGACCTGGGGTATTGTTAGCCATCTTACAGGGGTCAAAAACAGTCCTGAGCTGCGTCAAGCCTACGAAGCAGTTCAACCCCAAGTGGTGGAATTCTACACCCGTCTGGGACAATCGCGCCCCCTCTATGAAGGCTTTAAGGCACTGGCTGCCAGTCCAGAATTTCAGAGCTATCCCCCCGCCCGCAAACGCATCGTTGAAGCAGCCATTCGCAATGCCGAACACAGTGGGGTTGGCCTCACCGGTGCCGCCAAGGAGCGCTTCAATGCCATTCAACTGGAACTGGCGGAGCTATCTACCCAATTCTCCAACAACCTTTTAGATGCCACCAAGGCCTTTCGCCTCAAGCTCACCCAACCCGATGAAGTGGCTGGACTTCCCCCCAGTTTACTGGCGCTGGCTGCCCAAACCGCTCGCCAAGATGGCATTGACACCGCAACTCCAGAAACAGGGCCATGGCACATTACCCTCGACTTCCCCAGCTTTGGCCCCTTTATGCAGCACAGCCAGCGGCGGGACTTGCGGGAACAGCTCTATCGTGCCTACATCTCCCGTGCCAGCAGTGGTGAGTGGGATAATCGGCCAATTCTTGAGCGCATCCTTGCCCTGCGCGTCGAAGAGGCCCAGCTTTTAGGATTCAACACCTATGCTGAACTCAGCCTTGCCAGCAAAATGGCAGACAGTGTGGCCAGTGTGGAACAACTCCTTGAGGAACTGCGCCAAGTCAGCTACAGTGCTGCTGCGCGGGAACTGGAAGAACTCAAAGCCTTTGCTGCTGCCCAAGGGGCACCCGAAGCCAATGATCTGCAGCACTGGGATATTCCCTATTGGGCAGAACGTCAGCGGGAAGCCCGCTTTGACTTCAAGGACGAGGAACTACGCCCCTACTTTCCTTTACCTCAAGTGCTTGAGGGTCTATTTGGCTTAGTGAAGCGGCTCTTTGGGGTGACGGTTGTGCCAGCCGATGGCCAAGTCCCCGTTTGGCATCCCGATGTGCGCTTTTTTGCGATTCTAGATGAAAACAATCTAACGATCGCCCACTTTTACCTTGATCCCTATAGCCGTCCTGGCGAGAAACGCGGTGGTGCCTGGATGGATGACTGCCTGGGTCGCGCTAAATATCGCCTGCAGGGAGAATGGCGTACCCGTTTACCCGTTGCCTACTTAATCTGCAATCAAACGCCGCCTGTGGATGGCAAGCCCAGCCTGATGACCTTTAGTGAAGTGGAAACCCTCTTCCACGAATTTGGCCATGGTTTGCACCACATGCTGACACGGGTGGACGAAGCGGGCGCTGCCGGCATTAACAATGTGGAGTTGGATG
>NZ_JACOMP010000015.1:0-4397 GCF_014466085.1 Thermosynechococcus sp. OHK43 | reverse complement strand
TCCACATAGACCAAGCTGGGGACAAGGGCAGGCACCTCACCAAAGCCCACCGAGCGTCCAGGGAGCGTTACCGCTTCGGCAGCTTGAGCGGCAGAATTCCACCGCGCCACCAACGTATTACTGGTTCCAAAATCAATTGCGTAGGTCACCGTTTGAACACATCAACAACATTCTTTAATCCTTACCTTAGCGAGATTTTCTCCCCCTGAGATCCTGAGAGTATGTCACAATAAGAAAGCGATCGCGAAAAGATTTAGGTGATTTTGGGAATGGCGAGCCAAACAGGTGTACTACTTCTCAATTTAGGGGGGCCCGATCGCCCCGAGGATGTCCGCCCTTTTTTGTACAACCTGTTCTCCGATCCCGAAATCATTCGCCTCCCCTTTCGTTGGCTCCAAAAGCCTCTTGCGTGGTTTATTTCCACCAGTCGGGCCCGTCGCTCTCAGGCAAACTATGCCCAAATTGGTGGCGGCTCCCCCCTGCGGCGCATTACCGAACAGCAAGCCCGTGCCCTGAAAGACGCCTTAGGAGGCATTGGCATTGAGGCTAACTTGTACATTGGGATGCGCTACTGGCACCCCTTTACGGAGGAGGCGATCGCCCAAATCAAAGCGGATCAAATTCGCGAGCTGGTGATTTTGCCCCTTTATCCTCAGTTTTCCATTAGCACAAGTGGTTCCAGTTTTCGCCTCCTAGAGAGCCTATGGAATCAAGACCCTGAATTGCAAAAAATTCGCTATACGCTGATCCCCTCTTGGTACAACCACCCCGGTTATGTGCTCGCCATGGCGGACTTGATTCGCCAAGAACTGGATCGGTGTCCCAACCCCGATGAGGCGGTAGTTTTCTTTAGTGCCCACGGCGTTCCCAAAAGCTATGTCAGCGAAGCCGGCGATCCCTACCAAGAGGAAATTGAAGCCTGCGTCAGGCTGATCATGGCTGCCCTCAATCGCCCCAATGCCCATGTGCTGGCCTACCAAAGTCGGGTGGGGCCGGTCGAGTGGCTGCAACCCTACACCGAAGATGTCATTCTCGAATTGGCAGCCCAAGGGGTGAAAACCCTGGTTGTGGTGCCCATTAGCTTCGTTTCAGAGCACATTGAAACTCTCCAAGAAATTGACATCGAGTACCGCGAGATTGCTGAAGAAGCCGGCATTGAAGTGTTTCGGCGAGTGCCCGCCCTCAACGATCACAATGGTTTTATTAGCGCCCTTGCCCAACTGGTGAAGGATGCCCTAGCAGCACCACCGCGCACCTTTGCTGAGGTAAACAAGTCCCGCAAGCGGGTGAAGCTTTATCCCCAGGAGCGCTGGGAATGGGGCATGACCTCCGCCGCCGAACGCTGGAATGGTCGCTTGGCCATGTTGGGTTTTCTGGCGTTGATGATTGAACTCATCAGTGGTCAAGGCCCCTTACATATGCTGGGGCTATTGTGAGCAATGTCGCCTGCCTGAGAGGGGGAATCTTAAAATTTTCGATACAATAGACCTAGTGCCATTGAGAAAGGCTATAGTTGTGTCTGAAGCGCCCAAGCCAGAATTTGACAAACAAAAGTTCCTCTTCCCCATCAGTTCCTACCGCGGCCCATTTACGCCCCAAAATTTGGCCTTTAATGCCAATTTGCAGGAATTTGCCCAACGGGTAAACTACATTTGTGGCTTGGAAACCGGTGGAAAAATCACTAGCGATGAGGCCTACAATCAAATCAAGGCCCTCTGGAAACAACTAAAGAAATCCCGAGAATTGCTCTTTGCCAGTCTTCCGCCTGAGGAGGAGGGGAATAGTTCAGATGTTGATTGATATTGATTGATGAGTTCCGATGGCTCCCTTGACACCGACAACGCTACTGTTAAGCTTGAGTACTGCTCCCTTTCTGGTGGCTTTGTGCCTAGGACAGGGATTATGGCAGATGGGGTTATGCTTGAGTGCAGCCAGTACGGAGATTCTACGGGGCGATCGCCTGCCCTTGGTGACACAGGATGAAACTTGAGTCCTAGGGATAAAAAGCAACCTGCGGTAAGCCCATCGTCTCTGGCCAACCCATCATCAAATTCAAACACTGCACCGCCTGGGAGGCTTGGCCCTTCATGAGGTTATCAATGGCAGACATGACAATCACGCGGCCGGTGCGCTCATCCACTTCAATGCCAATAAAGCAGGCATTGGTGCCCCAGGCCCATTTGGTTTGGGGATAGAGGCCGGGGGGCATGATATTGACCCAAGGGGAATGGCGATAAAAGGCTTGGTAGATAGTGATCAAATCTTCACGTACCAGACCCGGATCCCGCAGGGTGGCATAGACAGTGGCCAAAATCCCCCGAGGCATGGGCACGAGGTGGGGTGTAAACTGCACGAGAACACTTTGGCCAGCCAAATCACTACAAATGGCTTCAATTTCTGGGGTGTGGCGGTGACGCGCAACATTGTAAGGGGCAAGGGAATTGTCAGCTTCTGCAAGGAGGAGATTGATTTTGCCCTGACGCCCGCCGCCAGAGGTACCGGACTTGGCATCAATAATTGCCGTATTTGGTTCAATCAGCCCTTGCTTCATTAAAGGTGCCAGTGCCAGCAAACTAGCGGTGGGGTAACACCCCGGACAACCAATGAGGGCACTTTGGCGAATGCGATCGCGATAGAGTTCTGGTAAGCCATAGACCGCCTTTTGGGCCGTAGCCTGATCTGCCCTGGGTTCACCGTACCACTGGGTGTAGGTTTCCAAATCCTGAAAGCGATAGTCTGCCGATAGATCCAGCACTTTACAGCCCTGCTCAAGGAGTTGCGGGACAAGCTTACAGGCGATGCCATTGGGCAGCGAGAGAAACACCACTTGGGCGCGATCGCGAATGACCTCCACGGATACGGGCTCCACCGTGAGATTCACCCGCCCCTGCAAGTGGGGATATAACTCCGTGTAGGGGCGACCGGCACTGCCTTCACCACCGAGATAAACAATCTCCACTTGGGGGTGCTCAAGGAGTAAGCGCACCAGTTGGACGCCCCCATAGCCTGAGGCACCCACAATCCCCACCGTCACGCGATCGCCCATAGTTCCTCGTCTTTGCTGCGGTTGTTTGCTGAGCCACTGCGATAGTGCCATCGAATCCCTGATTTCGCCAAGGGGGTAAACTGCGCTCAGGAAGTTAAGAATTATTACAAAGCTCCCCCTATGCTTCTTGCCTCAACCCTTGAATTGCCTTGGCTAGGACAGGCTACAATAACGACGAGTCACCTGTGGGGAATTGGGAACTGATGACATCGCCAATTGACTGGGACTATTTAGCTACCCTTTCGGGGGGCGATCGCGAGTTTGAGTTGGAACTGCTACAAACCTTTGTCGAGGATGCCCAGCAACGCCTAGCGGCTTTGGCAGAAGCTGTGAACCAAGGGAACGTGGATCAAATCAAGCGAGAGGCCCATCACCTCAAGGGAGCCAGTGGCAATGTCGGTATTAGCGCCATGCAAGCAGTCGCAGCCCAACTAGAACAGTCCACTACCACAGAGACCCTAGGGCAGGCCAAAGCGCTCATAGAGGAGCTGCAGCGCCTCTTTAACACCGTGGTCAGCGAAGTCTCTGCCTAGCCCCCATGTCCATTTTGCCGCCCGATAGCCTGGAGACTGCCCTGAGTCAAGCCCAGCAGGCCACCCAAGCGGCGCTCCAAGAGGGTAAAAACCGCCTGCAAATCGAGATTCTGCTTCCTGATCTCAATCCCATGGGCTTGGCGGCTGGCTACCTGCCCCTGTTTGCCGAAATGGGCAGTGATCTTAAGGTCTTTTTTGCCGATGCTGGCTCTGCGGCTCTTGCTCGTCGTGAATGGGGTGAAACCCCCTATAGGGTGCGGGGGGTTAATGAACTTCTGACACCCATTGAAGCGAGCGATCGCGCCATTGTGATTGTTGCCCCTACCCCTGTGGAGGTCACGGCAATTGAGCAGATGTGTCTGACTGCGGGCGATCGCCCCTTTATTCTCTTGAACCCACGGCTACAGGATGTGGCCACCGTGGGCATTGGCTACGCCGGTCGCCGGTTGCGGGAACGATTTTTGAACACTCTCGAACCCTGCTATTATCTGCGTCCCCTCGCAGAAACCATTATTCTCTGGCGCTGTTATCCCCAACCGTGGCAAATTTGGCAATACAGTGAAGCAGCCCCCACGTGCTTAGCAGAATTTGCGCAACGCCCCAGTAGCGAGGACATTGAGCGTGCCCTCACCCCCCAAGGTCAACCCCGTGGTCAGGGAATCTTTAGTCGCTTGGCTGCCTTTTTACGAGCACTTCAGAACTAGACACCCTCTAAGGGGTAGCCGGTTCAGTGTTACTCGTTGGCGGAGGTGATCCCTCCGGCGTTGTGTCTGTCGGTGCTGGCGAGGGCGCAGGTGCCGGTGGAGATGGTTCAACGG